>CAZQGJ010000026.1:0-1309 GCA_964592905.1 uncultured Candidatus Saccharibacteria bacterium
TTTTTGTACCCTTTTGGCGAAACAACCTGAGCAGATACTTAGGCGACTTGTCCATTTATCAGATCGGTCTCGGGTTAGTCATTTACACGCACAATATTCATTATCCAGCTCACAAGGAGAGTCATGAGTCAAGTTATCTTTCGTAAATATACCGCTAGCTGGTGTCACCCCTGCCAGGTAATGAAACCGATTATCGAGGCATTAGCCACAAAATATGCTGACAAGGTTAAATTCGAAGATGTCGATATCGATACTCATGCCGAGGAGGCCGAACGGATGGGCATTCTCTCGGTGCCAACCATGCACATTGTTGTCGACGGAAAGATTATGCAGACTCTAGTTGGTCAACAAGATCAGGCACAGTTAGAAAAGATGCTGGCCCCATATTTGGCCTAACGACTAGACCGCTTCATTACAACTGAAACGCATCTCTGAAAGAGCGATTGACACGATCGCTCTTTCGTGATAATTATAGACTGTCAACTTCTACGGGCTTAATCCGAAATAGGTCGGATTCAGGGTAGAGGTATGACACGAGGCAGAGATGAGATTTACGTGTTTTGCTGACTTCGGAGTAACGATGGGAGAGGTGTTTCAGCAACACGGCTTGGATCCCGCGAACGTCGATTGCTTCTCGTCACCTGGAACGGGAAGGTTACTGGAGGGTTATCTGCTTGAACTGCTAGGTCTGTTTCGTGACGGATATAACGATGTGTGGCGAATGGGGGCGACCTATCCACGGCCACAACCTTGCCCCTCGCTAGCAGTACAGGGTGAGCGTCTTCAGCGCTACTTTCCCGGGATCTGTTTACCCGATGTGAGCAAACTGCCCACACCGCCTGCGATCGTGGCAAGCGATGGGAACTATCTCTTGCCAACCCCTTCATACCTTGCACGGCAATACAATCCTGGTCGCCACCCACAGGACGTGCTACTCCAAGTGCTAGGTCTCCTCCCTAGGCTAAATCCCACTGACGACATCACCTGGGCCCTAGAGAAATTCAGCAACTACAGGCTTGAACCTCTTGATCCTGCTGCAGAGTTTGATGAGACTCAAACCACGCCACCCGATGTCATGTACGTTGGAGTCAGCGGTGGATGGTACTACGCTGGTTATCCGCCAGCCTATGTCGATGCTCTAACGATGCTTCAGCAACACTGTAAGACGGCTAAGGGTGCGTGGAGAATGACACACGTATCGCTACCACAGGTGTTACTGATGCAGCTCGTGTATCCGGAGCTTTTCGGTGATGAGAACCATCGACGCTTCATCCACTGCATGGGTACGAAGTGGCGCTCAGAAAAATTC
>CAZQGJ010000026.1:1319-12480 GCA_964592905.1 uncultured Candidatus Saccharibacteria bacterium
GGGGTTATCCCCTTGTCGAGGGCAACACGATCCGGTTAACGAATGCTGGAACAGTACGGGACTCACTCAACTATCTGGGAGTTCCGGTGATCTGGTTGCCACCAACCGAATAGGGGAGTCTCGGTGACGAACATCCGCGTAGGGCGACAGCTGTCGCCCTACTTTTTTTATCAGGTTACTACCCAAGATTGGGGCACCGAGTAAAGTCACAGACCCTTGACAAAGGTAAATTTCTTGGTATAATAATTCCTTGCTTCAGAGCAGTGACCTGTCAGCCTCGATGCGGAGTTTTCCCCTCCTTGTCCGCATCGCTGGCAGGTCTTTGCTCTCTGGCCTAGCCAAAGAGTGCACCTACCATCTCTACAAACAAAATACCCTTGTGTTATGCAAGGGTATTTTGTTATAGATAAGGAATGATCAAATCAACTTTTAACTGTCCTCACTGTCAACAGCCGATCGACCTCAATCAGACGATGGCCCACGATCTCGAGACCGAGTTAGCCCAACGGGCCTCTCAATTAGAAAAAGAGTTGGAGCTTAAGCTCCAAGCTAAGTGGCAAAACCAGGCCAAAGAGCTAGTTGAAACCGAAACCAAACAGGCTACCGCCAAACTGACTGCGGCGCTCCGTTTAGCCGAGAGCGAACGCCAGGCCGAGGCCGAGGCGCAGGCCGAACTACTGGCTAAGTCTAAGGCGAAAATCGCCGCCATGCAGCAACGTGAGGCAGAGCTATTAGAACAAGAGAACGAGCAACGCCTCAACTTAGCTCGTCAGAAAGCTGCCATCGTGGCCGAAGCCAAGGCCCAAGCCGCCGAGGCCTCACGCCTAGAGCTTCAGGAAAAAGATAAGCTGTTAGCCGATTTACGCCGCGAAGTAGCCGAGGCCACCGCCAAGGCTAACCGTGGCTCGCAACAGCTTCAGGGCGAAATACTGGAACTAGATATTGAATCAAGTTTACGCCAAGCCTTACCCAATGATCGCATCGAACCGGTCGGCAAGGGAATTAACGGCGCTGATATTATTCTGGTCATTAACGATCGTCAGGGTAGGGGAGTGGCCAAGATCGTCATCGAAACCAAACGTGTGACTCAAACCGGCTTCAAGGCTGATTTTCTGACTAAACTTCGCGAGGATAACCGTCGGGCGCAGGGGAATATCGCTCTCTTAATCACGCCGCAGTTGCCTGGCGAGATTAAGAACTTTGGCTATCGCGATGGCGTCTATCTGGCTAACCCCGAGAGCGCCTTGACCTTAATCCAAATCTTGCGCCAACAGCTTTTGGCCTTGGCCGAGACGAAAGATCTGGCCCTCAATAAACAGGATCGCATGAGTCAGATTTATGATTATCTGATCTCGCCTAGCTTTCGCCATAAAATAGAGAGCCTGGCCGAGACCTATCTCGAGATGCAGACTAATCTCCATAAAGAAAAAGGGGCGATGCAGAGGCTCTGGGCCAGTCGCGAACAGCAGATCAGTAGCCTGATCGGTCAAACCGCCGGACTATACGGCGATGTGGCCGGCATTATTGGTCAGGCCATGCCACAGGTTAACGCCTTGGAGTTAATCGCGCCGGCTGACCTCCTCAGTTCTGAACCAGTGTCTGCACCAGCTCTCGAGGATAATTGATGGCTAGCTCTACCCGAGACCGTTATCTCGAGTCGCTGGCGAGATTAAATCCTGAACAGCTAGCTGCGGTTCAGGAGATTGCCGGTCCAGTCATGGTTATCGCCGGAGCCGGCACCGGTAAAACCCAGGTTTTAACTTTGAGAATCGCCGAGATCTTAAACCAAACCGACACAGCACCGGCTAATATCTTAGCCTTAACCTTTACCGAGGTGGCCGCCCGGACCATGCGACTCCGACTCCGCCAGCTGATTGGGCCGACAGCTGATCAGATCCAGATCGATACCTTTAACGGTTTGGGCTCATCGATCATTCAAGAGTTTCCTGAATACTTTGCTACCAACCGCGACTTAAAGCTGATTACCTCTTTTCAAGCGCATCAGATCGTCTGCCGGATTCTCGAGCAGCCGCTGTTCATCGGGTTAAAAACAGGTGCCATTCTCGAGGAGAGCGCTGCTGCTTTACTCAATGAGCTCGAGACCTGTCGGAGTGAGAATGTCACTGCCGATCGCCTGTTAGAGGCTTATGAAAAATATATCCAGGAGGATATTCCTCGCGAATTCGCCAGGAAAAAATCGCCAACTCCTAACCAATCAAATCTTACCAAAGAGGGTGAGAAACAGATCGAACGGTTTAACCGCTATAAACTGATCGCCCAGGCCTTAACCGAATACGAACAGGCCCTGACCGAGCAGGGGCTCTATACCTTTTCGGATCAGATCAATCGCGTTGTTGAGTTGATGCAACGCGATGAATCGTTTAAACAGTTAATTCAAGAACGGTATCACTATATCCTGGTCGATGAGTACCAAGATACCAACGGCTTACAGCTCGAGCTAGTGCGATTGCTCACCGACTATGAACAGCCCAACATCTTTGTGGTTGGCGATGATAAACAGGCGATCTATCGATTTCAAGGGGCCTCGGTGGCTAATCTAGCCCGCTTTAAAGAGCACTACCAGAGCGTGACCCTGATCAGTTTGCGCCAGAACTATCGCTCGATTCAACCGATCTTAGATTTTGCCGAACAGATTATCGAACAATCGGACGAGAAGTTAGCCGATTGGATTCCTGAGCTCGGCGCTACGATTAAGCTCGAGAGCCAAGTGACTGACGATGAATCGAGCGACCGCGCCGTCGAACTGACCAGCTATCACGATAGCCAGCTCGAGCTAGCGGCTATCTGTCAGGCGATAGTGCAACAGTTTGACGAGGGCCGGGCGCAAAGCGCCGCCATCTTGGTTCGTTCCAATAGTGAGATTTTGCCATATCTCGAGCGATTGCGGCAGCTCGGTATCGCCACTGAAACTGGTCGCGAGCTAGCCTTTAGCCAAACCGGTATCTACCGTTTGCTGAATATCGCTATTGCCGCCCTCAAAGATCCGAATCAGTTGGACAGTCTCTTTTTGGCCTGGCAAGTCTTTCCCGATGGGCCAAGCGCTAACGACCTCTTAAACCTGGCTAGTTATCTTAATCGACAGAAGCTCTGGAAAGAACCGGCCGAAGCGACTTTGAAAACTGTTCTGGACCAAAATCTCGTTAACTTCGAGGCAGGGGAGCGTTTTTATCAATCGCTTGAACGCTGGCGCGAGCTACATCAGAGCCAACCAAAGTTTAGCTTAGTTCAAAATTTAGAGAACTTAATTAAGGCAATCGGGCTCTATCGCTTTGCCCTGACGCATCAATCGTCTGATTTTGAGTTAGCTGCCTTGCGTGCCATCTTTGACCTGGCAACGAGCTATCAAGAAACGGCTGAACACCGCCACCATCGGTTATGGGAGCTCTGGGAACACCTTGGATATTTGGAAAAGATCAAACAGCCGCTGACCCTCGATCTCTACCAAAGCTCACAGGCTAACCAGCCAATCGTCTGCATCTCGACTATTCATAGCGCTAAAGGTCGTGAGTTCGATCTAGTTTATATGCCTAATCTGGTCGAGACAACTAAAAGCAAAAAAGGCAATCGATTACCACCTCATCTGATCGAACGCCACTCGACCGATCACCGCCTAGCTGACGAGCTGAGACTCTATTACGTGGCCGCTACCCGAGCTAAAAAGAGACTCTATCTCTCGTATCCAGAGACGCGTTTAAGTAATGAAAAACGCACTGCCTCTGTCAGGGCTAATTGGTTAACAGCCATCTATCCCGAAACCAACGAATCAGATACCATGCTGGAGACTCCCGACTTGCCGTCTAATCTCGACCTCGATCAGCGCTTAGCTAATCAGTTGACGCCGCATCGCTATAGCCATTCTAAACCCGAGCTGATTCGAGAGCTCTTGGCCGATCTGAAGTTAAGCGCCACTAGCTTGAATAACTACTTGAGTTGCCCACAGAACTTCTTTTACCAGTCGCTTCTGACGATTCCGGCCAGTAAGAGTGAATACCAGATCTTTGGCGATCTGGTCCATGGAGTCATCGCCGAATATATGAGCCTACTTGATCAGGTAGAGATTAACGGTCGGCCAAGCCGATTAAGTGATTTGACTGCTGAAGCTATGATCAGCTATTTCGACCGGCTGTTGGTAGAGAAGGAGATTGTCGACTACCAGAGTCAGGTCTACCGTCGACAGTTTACTGAAGTTCTAGATAAATGCCTACCCAACTCGTTCGGCCGTCAGGGCAAAACCTTAAAGCTTGAATCTAAGTTCGCCTCTAATCTAGGTCTGACGACCGATCAGGGGCGGATCGGTCTGAGCGGTCGAATTGACCGTCTCGAAGAGATCGCTCCGAATCACTGGCGGATTATCGATTATAAGACAGGCGAGGTGCCCACCGATCTGAGTCGCGATAGCAAAAGTCGCGATCTGGCTCGGCAGCTGCAGTTCTACGCCCTGTTAGCCTCGCTCGATCCTCAGTTCAAGGGCAAACATTTAAGCTTTGCCCTTATCCAGTGCAGTAGTAGCCAGGGATATAAATTTGTCGAGTTGCCTTCGATAGACCAGACAACGATTGAGGTGCTCAAAGAGCTGATCCGTCAAGTCGTGGCCGCCATGTATCGCTTAGAGTTTCACCATCTCGATCCAACCGATCCGGATTCGCGCCAGCTCGACCGACACTACTTCTGTCAGCTCAATCAAGACCTTGCCAACTATTGGCCGTTACTAGAAACAGTACAAATAAACGATTAAACCTGTTATAATCAATCAATGAAAGCTATCATTGACGATATACCGGTGATCTACGAGGATGACTCGCTCTTAATTATCAATAAACCGATTGGCTTAGTCATTCACGCCGGCGCTGGGACCGATCAATGGCTATTGACTGACTGGCTCACCAAAAACTATCCCCAGATTATCGAGAGCTATGGGCCAGCCGCCATTGGCGACGATGGAGTTTATCGGCCCGGTATCGTTCATCGGCTCGATAAAGAGACTTCGGGCTTATTAATTGTCGCTAAGTTCCCGGCGGTTGGTCAGGCCCTCAAAGAACAGTTTAAATCACATCGTATTACCAAAGAGTATCTGACCTTGGTCGTCGGGCAGGTCAGTCCGGCCACCGGTCGAATCGAGAGCTATATCCGGAGGCATCCGCAGAGGCGACAAGAGATGACGGTTAGCTACCTAGCGCAGGGCAAACCAGCCGTGACGGAGTATCAGCTGATTACCTATCTGGCTTGGACTAATCCTAAGAATCAGCGACCCTTACCAGAACTGCTCAGTTTATTGACGGTCAAGATCGAGAGTGGGCGAATGCATCAGATCCGGGTTCATCTCAAGGAACAGGGTTGGCCGATTCTCGGTGATCAGAATTACAGCACCAAGGCCAGCCTGGCTCTGAGCCAAGCGCTTGACCTTAAAAGACAGTTTTTACACGCTAGACGCCTGGCCTTCTTACACCCGATTAGCGGTCAGCCGCTCGAGTTTAAGGCTGACTTGCCAGCCGATCTGACGGCCGTCTTAACCAAACTTAATTACCGGTTTGACTCCTGATAAAAAAAGCCGTATAAGAAGAGATATGAGAATCACTATTTCTGGATTATCAGCCGTCGGTACCACCTCGACCGCCAAAGGTCTAGCCACAGTCTTAGGTTGGCCGATCTCTACCTTTACCTTGCGCAACCTAGCGCAAGATAGGGGAGTCAGCTTTGAGACTATCCACCAGGAGCTCAAAAAACACGACCCATCGATCGACCACGATCTCGATCGACACCATATCGCTAATCTTAAACAGCAGCCAAAATTAATCGTGGCTACCGATCTAGCCGGTTGGTTAGACGATCCAAAGATGTGCGACACGCTGGGGGTGACTCCACCGCAAATCGATTTTAGAATTTGGCTTGATGCCAGTCCGGCTATCCGAGCTAAGCGATTTTTTGCCCGAGAGCAGGGGAGCGAGGCGGCGCTTAACCGCTACGACCAGGAGATTATCGAGCACTACAAGTTACTTTATGGGGTAGATATCCTTAATCACGACCATTTTGACCTCTGTCTAGTGACCGATCAGTATTCATTAGAGGAAGTTATCGAGCTATGTCGGGTAGCCATTGAGACGAAAGTGAACAATGATTAAGTTTAAATTCGGCCTTAAGCGAAGATCTTGGCCTCGGCTGAGATTATCGCCGTCGCGCCAACTCAGGTCTATTGGCTGGCTACTCTTAGTCAGCTTGATGGCGAGCTATTTAGCCCTGGGCAAAACCACCTCTTTTCAAATCAAAAACTTTAAGCCGAGCTGGACTTACGCCGAGGGGCTCGACTTAGCCGGCGGTACTCGATTGATTTACGATGCTAAAACTGAATCTCTGGACAATAACGCGGCCAGCCAGGCGATGACCAGCCTCAAACTAATTATCGAGAATCGAGTCAACGGTCTAGGTGTCACCGAACCGCTCATTATCACCGGACGGAGTGGCGACAAGCGAAGGTTGACAGTAGAGTTACCCGGTATCGACGACCTCGAGCTAGCCAAGAATCTGATCGGCCAGACGGCTAAACTGCAGTTTGCCACTAACTTTAGTCTCGACGAACAGGGTAATATCGTCATTGCTGAAAATGAGTTAGTTCTTTCGGGACAAGATTTAGCCAGAGCCGATGTCACCTTTGACCAACAGTCGCAATCGCCGTATCCGCAGATTAGACTGCGTCTCTCAGATGGGGGAGCGGCCAAATTTACTGCCGCTACCGCCGCCAATATCGGTAAACCGATCTTTATCTTGCTCGATAACTCCATCCTCTCGGCCCCGACGGTTCAGAGTAAGATTACTGGTAACGAGGCAGTCATCACCGGTAGCTTCACCATTCCCGAGGCCAAGCAGCTCGTCAATTTACTCAACGGTGGGGCCTTGCCAGTGGGAATCGAGCTAGTCGAACAGGCTAAGATCGGAGCCAGTCTCGGTCAAGACGCTTTGCATAAAAGTTTACGGGCCGGCCTAATTGGTTACCTCGCCATCTCGATTCTCTTAATCTGGCGCTATCGACAAGAGGGGGTGGTGGCGATCTTTTCCCTAGGCCTTTACACTCTGATTACTCTAGCCATCTTCAAACTGATCCCGATTACCTTGACCTTAGCCTCGATTAGCGGCCTGATTCTCTCGATTGGCATGGCAGTCGACGCTAATATCTTAATCTATGAACGCATGCGCGAAGAGCGTCGCAATGGACTGAAGGGTCAGGCCCTCATCGATCAGAGCTTTAAACGGGCCTGGAGTTCGATTCGCGACTCCAACGTCACCAGTCTGATCTCGGCCGCTATACTCTTAACCTTTGGCTCGACCTTGATCAAAGGCTTTGCTTTAACTTTGGGTATCGGTATCGTGGTCTCGATGTTTACCGCGATTACTGTCACCAGAACGATACTAAGCCTGACTCAAATCCAACAGAAACGGGCTAGGGGATAGAGTAATGACTAAATTTCGCTTCTTAGGACCACGCAAACGACTTTGGCTCGGCCTCTCTATAGTCTTAACAGTCTTGGCTCTGGCGACGGTGATTATCATTCGTCCCAAGCTCGGTATCGAGTTTGCTGGCGGTAGCGAACTTATCATTGTGCGAACCGGCGATAAGACTGAGTCAACTGAAGCCGAGATAAAGCAACTCTTTAGCCAGCTCAAACTAGAGGTAATTCAAAATCTAGCTCTAGAGGGGAACCAGCGGTTAGTCAGAACGGTTAGTTTAAATCAGGAGCAAACTCAGGCCCTCAACCAAGCGATCAAACCAACCGGGCTAGAGATCGTTCAGTTTACTCAGATCGAACCGTCGATTAGTCGAGAGATTAAGCAGCGGTCGCTACTGTCGCTCCTGGCCGCCAGCCTGGCCATAGTGGCTTATATCGCCTATTCCTTTCGCCGTTTGCCGCAGGGTTTAAGCTCCTGGCGCTTTGGTATCACCGCTATCGTAGCGTTGGCCCACGATGTCTTGATTACTTACGCCGCCTATCTCTGGCTCGGCCAGTACTTTAACTTTCAGCTAGATTCACTCCTGATTACGGCTTTATTAACGGTCATGGGTTTCTCGGTTCACGATACAATTGTCGTCTACGACCGGATTCGAGAGCGCATCAGCCATCAACCGCGCTTGCTCGAGAACGATCAGTTTGAGCTCTTAGCCGAGCAGGCCCTCCAGGAAACCCTGGCTCGATCGCTGGCCACCTCGTTAGTAGTGATTATAGTTTTGATTGCTTTAGTCATCTTTGGACATCTAGCCATTCGCTCGTTTGTCGTGGCCTTACTCATCGGTATTACCATCGGCACATATAGCTCTATCGCCTTAGCTGCACCGCTCTTAGTCGTCTGGCAGCGCGCTAAACGTGTAAGATTATAGATTGCCTATTAGCATGGCCTTGTAGGGCCAAATAGCGGTTCTGAACCTGTAAAGTAGGGGAGTAACCGCTATTTTTTTGGGCTCAGCCGGATATTGCACTAAATATCAGCCCTAGTTATAAGCGATGGGGCAGTCTGACCAACGAGCCGTGACAAGAGGGAACTAGACAGAGCTTTTACGCCCGTCAATACCGCATCCAAGTATCGATTTAATCAGTAAATTTGTTCAACTCTTAGTTAGTCAGGATTAAGAATAACAACAGGATGCCTCTTTTAGACTATTTCAACCTACCTTCCCCGAACTAATTTTAGACAGGGGAGAGTAGCTTAACAGGTTCGTATGTCGCATAAGATACATTGTGCGACTATAGAGTGAGGGCTGAAAGGGCAGTTTACGAGCCTAAAATAGATCTGATTAGTCTAGCCGTGATAAAGTTTTATTCACTCTTTATTTGCTCAATATGTTGGGTCTTGCCAGCAATGCTGTGCAGTCAGGGCGTGATCAAAGTATTACGGTCATGTAGTTTATCTATCAAAGCTACAGCTAGGGCTAATCAGGTCGTTACACCCTTTGGTGCCTCCCCTCTTAGGCGTCTAAATTTGTCATCGGTAAAATCACCGATTCTTCAGGTTCAGACTCTCCGGCATTAGACTCGCCTACTCCTGTTAAGATTGGTTCAATCCCCTGCTCTGGGATGATCTGGTTAGGCTGCGGCGTCAGCCTTGGTTCTGGATTTGTGGCTGTTACTTTATCAACTGCCGGACTTGGTGCTATTTTGCCGTGTCGCACATTATTAGTTTTGGCTGGTTGAGGTTTAGTCTCTCTAAGGGCGTTATTTGCAGCCGGCGCGGCTGTCGCAGTGGCTTTAATCGCCTGTTGCTCGGCAAAGTCCTCTGGATGAACATAGAACGGCGTCCCCTCTTTGGAACGGATCTTAAAGAGCTGCTTATCCCCTATCTCGACCGTGGCTGGTAGTGGAGCGAGCGGTTCGTAGGGCTTGTGCTCAACTTTGTATTGATACTCGCCATCGACTTCGGTAAAGACGCCGGTGCGAGTGGTGGCCGAGGCAGTGCGTTGAGAGATCTGTTCGGCTACCGCCTCGCGGTTGGCTGAATATTTGGCTCGAGAGGCTTCGATGACGGCCTGACGATTACCGGCTAACTCGGCCTCGGGAGGTAAGGTTTGCGCTGAGAACGGTACGGCTGTCCGGGCATCGATCGCCATCTTGAGATAGATTTGGTAGTTATCTAGACGGACTAAATCGTCGGCGTTAAAGACTGGCGAGAACTCACGCTCGAGGACTCCGGCATCGGTTGAGCCAACTCGAAACGAGATGATGGTACCGACGTTGCCAAAGACGGCAGCAGCGACAGTCTCGGACATCTGGGCGATATATTGGTGAGTAATAATTAGATTTAAGTGATATTTACGCGCTTCAGACAGGATAACGGCAAACGAATCGGTGGCAAAGTTCTGAAACTCGTCAACATAGAGATAAAAGTCGCGTCGCTCTTCTTCGGGGATGTTAGCTCGGCTCATGGCTGCCAGCTGAATCTTGGTAATAACCATCGAACCAAGTAAGGCCGCGTTATCCTCACCAATCTTACCGACTGAGAGATCGACTAAAAAGATCTTGCCGCTATCCATAATGTTGCGCATATCAAAAGAAGACTTTTCCTGTCCCATTATATTACGGATGATCGAGCTACTGAGGAACTGTCCGATCTTGTTCTGAATGGCGGCGATCGATTCGGTGCGATATTTAGGATCGTATTTTTCGTACTCGTTCATAAAGAAGTCGCTGACCACTGGGTCTTTGACCTTGGCGAGAACCTTGCGACGAAAACCCGGGTCGACCAAGAGGCGCATCGCCTCGAGCATGGTGGCGCCATCGTACTCGAGTAAAGCCAGAACAACATTGCGTAGGATATACTCCATACGGGCCGACCAAACGTTGGCCCAGAGCTTGGTAAAGATACTCATTAAGCCAGAGGCGACAATATTCCGATAGCTGGGGTCGACTGATTCAAGCAGATTAAAGCCGACTGGAAACTCGGTATCGGCTGGGTTGAAGTAAACCACATCGTCAACGCGATCGGCCGGAATGTAGTCTAAAACGTGAGAGATCAGGTCGCCGTGTGGATCGACGACGCAGACTCCCCTACCCTTTTGAATATCGTCGATGATCATATTGCGTAGCAGGGTCGATTTACCGGTACCAGTCTTACCGACGGCATACATGTGATAGCGGCGATCGGGCAACTTAATACCAAAGCGATAGCGTAGATGTCGATAGTTACTGAGGCCAAATAAAGTGACGTTATTAGTGTCGACCATGCCTTCGGCCGGTAGATTAGAGGGAGGTTCGCCTTTTTTGGCACCGGCCCAAACGATATTAGGAGTTTCGACAGTAGTTGCTGGTAAGTGAAAGATCGAGGCCAGCTCTTCGGTATTCATGATTAGACCGCGCGTGGTTAGCTCTCGTTCGGCAAAAAGCTTTTGAATCGAGTCTTTGTCGGTAGTGATCGGTCCAGCTACAAAGCTATTACTATTGGAAAGGCTATATTGGTTGAGCGCCCCTAAGACGGCTCGGATCTTGGATTTGGCTTCTGTTTCGTCGTGAGCAATGGCGGCGATACGAATAACCGTCTCGAAACCGAGCTTAGTCGTCTTGGCTTCGGCTAGCTTGAGCGCCTCTTGCTGAGGGCCACCAAGATCGGGCGCCTTTTTCTCCTCGGGTTTATTGCAGGATTTGGCTATAAGGAGAGCCTCTTA
>CAZQGJ010000027.1:0-12315 GCA_964592905.1 uncultured Candidatus Saccharibacteria bacterium
TTAATTGAAGGAGAGATGTTTAAAGTTAATTCTGGCGATGTAATCGTTTTGGGCGAGGCCACCGCCAAAGCCCTCTTTGGTGAAACTAGTCCAATCGGCCACAAAGTCAGCCTTAGCGGCGCTAAAGAGCTGACTGTGATTGGCGTCATGAAATCTAAGCAGACCAGCGCCCTGGCCAGCCAAGATTTGAATACCTTAGCGGCCATTCCCTTTGACACCGCTACCGCCCTCAACCGTAATCAAGTTAAGATCATGCGGGCCTACATCAAAGCTAGCGACGAGGCCGATATAAAGGTAGTCAAGGATCAGCTCAAAGCCACCATTCTAGCGCTTCATCAGGGGCAGGATGATTTCTCGATCCTGACTCAAGATGATTTACTCGGCTTGTTTAGCACCTTTTTAGACTTGGCTACCAATATGGTTTCGGCCATCGCCGGCATTTCGTTAGTAGTTGGCGGTATCGGCATTATGAATATTATGTTGGTCACAGTGACAGAGAGAACCCGCGAGATCGGTTTGCGCAAAGCTCTGGGTGCCACCAAGCTAGCGATCCTGTGGCAATTCCTGACCGAGGCGGTGGTAGTGACATTGATCGGTGCCATGGTTGGCCTGGCGATTGCCCTCGGGGCGGGAGCGGCCATCGCTAGTCAAAGCGAGCTCAACCCCAGCGTCAGTCTAATGACGATCGGCTTGGCCTGTGGGATCGCGATTGTCGTCGGTGTTATCTTTGGCCTTTGGCCGGCGATGCGAGCTGCTCAAAAAGACCCGATCGAAGCGCTGCGGTATGAATCCTAACCAACTCAATTGAATGAAGATATACACTCGTACTGGCGACCAAGGTCAAACCTCGCTTTATGGTGGTAGTCGCGTCAATAAGACCGATCACCGGATTCAAGCTATTGGTCAGATCGATCTGCTCAACGCCGAACTCGGCTGGCTGATCGCTCACTATCGCATCGAAAAGCCAGAAGCGAGAATAATCGATCAACTCACTCAGATACAAAGCCATCTGTTTATTATAGGTAGCTGTCTGGCCAGCCTCGACCCGAAGGCGCCACCTCTGAAGATTCAACTGATCGACAATCAAGTCATCGAAGAGTTAGAACAAGAGATCGATCGGTTATCTGAGTTTTTAGAACCTTTAACCAACTTTATCTTGCCTGGCGGCTCTCTACTTTCGGCCCAAACGCAAGTTTTACGCTCACAAAGTCGTATAGCCGAGACCATGAGTTGGCAAACTGAGCTGAATATAAAATATCCCGAGGCTAGTCGTTATCTCAATCGTTTATCTGACTTTTTCTTTGTTTTGGCTAGATACTTTAACTATCGAGCTAAAGTGGAAGAGCCCCTCTGGGAACCACGAACTTGATTAAGGTTAAACCAAAGCTATCGTTGGCTAAATAAGCTAAAGAAGCCGGCCTGTATCTGCCTAAAGATATTGCGTACAGAGTTTGGTTTACCCTCCTGCCTAGTAGCTTGATTAACAGGAAGGACTTTTGAGGTAGGCGTTGGGTCGGTGATACGAAACTGACCAGAGTCGTCGGTTGGCGAGGTGCTGATAGTTGGAGTTGGAGTGACCGGAGCTGGCAAACTCGAAACAACTGGATTCGGTTTCGAACTAGCCGATGGCGTTGGCGTAGTCCGACAGCGTAAGTCGTGACAGATAACGGCTGGCGTAGCGGTTGGCGATGGGCTTGCCTTGGGAGTAGCGCTAGCCGTTGCCGTTGCCGTGGGTGTCGGAATCGGTGTTGGCGTCGATGTTGGAACCGGCGTAGTGGTTGGTGTAACGGTTGGAGTCGTGGTCGGGATTGGACTATAAACCGGAGAGGGGGTAACCAGTTGATCGTCTTCACCAGTCGAATCATAAGGGCGGTCGTATTCTATATCGAGACGGATATTTTGACAGTTTTCGACTAATGAACGACTGCCGGCTACACTAAGGTCGGTAATGATCTGCCGATAGTACTGGGCAAATTTAGGATCATTGACTCCCTTAGTAGGCCGATCGATCAAAGTTCTGATAGTTAAAGTTGCCTGTTTCGCTGGATCGATAGTTGAATAGTTTAACGACTGGACTATGGCCGACTGCAGGCAGTAGTTCAAGACTTGAGTTGAACCGTTACGAACATAGGTATTATCGAAATCATCCTTAAACTCAGCCAGATTCTGCTCGCTCTCGGGCCAGTCAGAGGTGTTGGCCTTGCGCTGATAAAAAATTCTCGGGGTGCCCGGAGCCCCTGCCGAAACGGCCGGCTCAAACTGAGTTGATTGATTACAGATCTTGCCGCAAGGAAAGCGAGTAAAATCAGCCGTAACAGTAGTAAATTGACTTCGATATTGGCTGGTTTTCGGGTTTGTCGCACCGAGGAAATCAGGGACGCTGTCAACTCGCTGCAACTTATCAAGATAGTAAACTTGATCAGCCGATCGATAAACTAGGTCGAACCTGTACTGACAGAAACTTTGCAAAGTCAACTCAGGGTTGGACTGTAAGCCGGTCGCCTGACAGGCGTTCGGGTCGAGATTATCAGAAAGGACAGGTGTTGACAGCTGGGTTTTTTCGTCGGCCTCGGCAGCGATGATTAAGCCAGTCTGATTATCCACAAAACGATAGCGGGCCGTCGAGCTGGCTAACTTGGGGCTGCTCTGTTGCCAAACAGCCGCGGTACGCACCGAGTAGCGCTTCTCTGCGGCCTGCGTGGGAGTTTTGGGCACAACTACCGCATACTCGGTACCGGAGATCGTCACCCGTGAACGGAGATCGTACCAATAAGCAACATTAATCAAACCCTGATAGTTGTTGGCTAAGGTAGAGCGAGCTTCGGTTGGTATGCCGTTCTCGACAACTATAGCTGGCAAGGTCGAGGTGCCGATTAGCTTGATAGTTAGCCCTGAGGGCGATCGACTATCTCGGTGTAAGACGCCGGCCAAGGCGTGGCCGAGCTCTCGGGTGTTGGCCGACGAGCCACCAAGGTCGGAGTCGTCGCTAATCATCGGCAGTGGACCGTTAGCTAATTGAGGGCCGAGAGGATAGTTGAGATCAAAGTCCTCAACTAAAAAGACGCTGGTCGTCGGGCGGTAATAGCTACCGGCCGAAGCTGTCGGCGCATCTTGGATCTTGGCTAAACGGCCTTTGATCAGATATTGATTAGCGTCGCCGGGCTGTCGCAGACGTTGGTAGAGGGCGGCCAGAGTGACCTCGGCCGGTAGGCCAGATTGCACCAGTTTGACCGGCAATGAACCGATAATTGTGTTATTAGGGGCGGTCTCGGCCAGCTTTTCTGGCTCTTGGCGAGCCGTCAGTTGATCTAGCTTGGCCAGAGCCTCGACCGAGAGGACATAGGGATAGATCTGATCGCTGACTGGACCTTGAGCGTTAGTCAACAAGATTTGGCGCACTCTATAAGCGTCAAAGTTAGTGGCAAAGAGAGCTTGATTATCGGTCAGGCTAGGCAGAACTTGGACCTGATCCAAGGTTGGCAGATAGGCCAGCTGTGGGGAATCGCTAAAACGAGTAGTGGTCGTCGGCTCGTCGGCCGAAACACCAAAGCGCAGAGTCGCTCCAATGACGATAACTAGGACAAACAATCCCACATAGATCAGTGACTGTCGCGCGCTCATAGCCTCCTTCGCCAAACAAAGTTATAGCTTTATTCTGAAACGCTCCGTTGTAGCTGTCAACAGCAAGGTGGCAATGCTAAGCTATATATATGCAGAAAGAGGCACAAAACTCCTATCAATTAGCGATTATCGGCGGCGGTGCAGCCGGCTTAGCGGCCGGACTCTACGCTGGTCGCTACGGGTTGAAAACCGTTCTGTTTGAGGGGCCACTGCCCGGTGGTCAGACCACGACGGCGGCCTTGATCGAGAACTATCCTGGTATCCTCAAAGTCGATGGTGCCGCCTTGATTCAGACAATGCGCCAACAGGCGGTGGCAGCCGGGGCGACTCTCGTCACCACCACGATTACCGAGGTCGAGCGAGAGCCAGATGAGCTATTCAAGTTAACCGACGGGCAAGCTCGGACCAGCTTAGCTAAGACACTAATCATCGCCTCGGGAACCGAGCGACGACATCTTGGCCTAGCCAACGAGGCCGCTTTGGTTGGCAAAGGCGTGAGCTACTGTGCCACCTGCGATGGGCCGCTCTTTAAAAACAAAAGTGTGGCCATAGTCGGTGGCGGCGATGCTGCCGTCAAGAGCGCCATCGATTTAGCTGGCTTAGTTAAGAGACTCTACTTAATCTATCGCGAACCAGAGTTGCAGGCCGAGGCGATTAATTTGCAGGCTTTGCAACAACGGCCCAATATCGAATACTTAGCCGAGAACCAGGTTAGCGAGCTGATCGGTCAAGAGCGCTTGCGCGGGGTGAAGTTAGCCAAAATACCTAACAATTGGCCGAGCAATATCCTAGAGCTCGACGGTCTCTTTATCGAGATTGGTGCCGATCCTAACCTCGAACCGTATACTAAACTCGACTTGAGTCTCGATTCCGCCGGACGGATTGAAGTGACCAAAGCGATGGCGACCTCGGTGCCGGGCGTTTTTGCCGCTGGCGACATCGCCAACGGTAGTTTAGATTTTTGGCAGGATATAACGGCGGCAGCCGGTGGCGCCACCGCCGCGACCGCCGCTTGGCACTATCTCAATCAACACGCCCATCGTTGCCAACATGGCTATAGCCTAAGGAAGTCGCAATGAAAACCGAACATTTAACACCGCTAGTTCATCACGCCCAACAGATTAGGATCGCCATCATCGAGATGCTCTTGGCGGCTGGCTCCGGCCATTCGGCCGGTCCGCTGGGCATGGCCGATGTTATGACCGCGCTCTATTTTATCTGCTTGAATATCGATCCCGAGCGGCCGAACTGGGCCGGCCGAGATCGGCTCTATCTGTCCTGTGGCCATATCGCGCCAGTTCTTTATGCGACCTTAGCCGAGCGTGGTTTCTTTCCCAAAAAAGAGCTTAAAACCTTGCGACAGTTTGGCAGTCGACTGCAAGGACACCCACATATTCAAAGCCTGCCGGGGATTGAGAATACCTCTGGCCCACTCGGGCAAGGGTTGTCACAGGCGATTGGCGCCGCTTTGGCCGCTCGCCTCCTCGACCAAAAACAACACATTTTCTGTATTCTTTCCGATGGCGAACATGACGAAGGGCAAACTTACGAGGCGCTACTCTATGCCGGTGCTCATCGCCTGAACAATCTGATCGCTTTAGTTGATCGCAATAATATTCAGATCGATGGCCCGACCGAAAAAGTCCTGCCGCTAGAGCCGTTAGATCAAAAATATCAGGCCTTTGGCTGGCAAGTCTACGAAGTCGATGGCCATAATCTGGCCGAGATCATCACTGCCGTGGCGGCGGCTCGAGAACAGAGTCAGGGACCGGCCGTCATCATCTGCCACACTATTCCCGGCAAGGGCGTCGATTTTATGGAGAACGATTACCGTTGGCATGGCCAACCGCCCAACACTAAACAGGCCAAAGTGGCTCTAGCCGAATTGCGTAGTTTAGGCGGCCGTATCAAGCGAAGCGAGGCATAGATGTTACTTAATCCCGATCTTTATTCACCCGATGTTGCTACCGCCGCCACTCGCGATGGCTTTGGTCAAGCTTTAGTCGAGTTAGCTGCGGCGCAAAAACGGGTCGTCGGACTGACCGCCGACCTGACCGAATCGGTGCGTATGGCCGAGTTTGCCGAGCACTTTCCGGAGCGGTTTTTTGAGATGGGCGTCGCCGAACAGAACATGATCGGCGTAGCGGCCGGCTTAGCCGCTAACGGTCTGATCCCCTTTGCCGCCTCTTATGCCACCTTTAGTCCCGGGCGGAGTCTGGACCAGATTCGCACCAGCGTGGCGATTAGTAACTTAAATGTCAAAATCATCGGCGCTCATGCCGGCCTATCGGTGGGACCAGACGGCGCCACCCATCAAGCTCTCGAAGATATCGCCCTGATGCGAACCTTGCCGAATATGGTCGTTGTTTCGCCCGCCGATAATCTTGAGGCAGCCAAGGCGACGCTGGCAATCGGTAAACACGTTGGCCCCAGCTATCTACGACTGCATCGCGAGGCCAGTCCGATCATTACCACTGGCTCAACACCGTTTACTCTCGGTAAGATGTCGGTCCTCCGCGACGGCGAGTCGGTGGCTATCTTGGCCACTGGTCCAATCCTGTTTCAAGCTTTATTAGCGGCTAAGATCTTAGCGCAACGCAAGATCCAGGCTACCGTCGTCAATGTTTCGACTATCAAGCCTCTAGATACAGTCACTTTGGCTCGTTTGGCTCGTAACCTCCCGGCGATGGTAGTTGTCGAGGAACACCAGTCAGCCGGCGGACTGTTCGGCGCTATCGCCGAGTGGTCGGTCGCTAATCACCCTTTACCGATAGCTAGCGTCGGCGTGGCCGATCGCTTTGGTCAATCCGGCAAGGTTGATGAGCTTTACGAGGAGTACGGACTGAAAGCCGGACAGATCTGTTTAGTTGTCGAGAGATTATTGAAGTCGCTTAAAGTTGCCCGCTAGGTAGGGCCTGAGTAGAAGCTGCATTTGTTCCGGCTGGTAACGCAGCTGGTTGAGTTGATCCGAATTTGCAATTGATAGCAGCCACTGCTTGAGCAGCAAAATTTCGCGCCTGTTCAATTTTTGATCTCCATTCACTTGGCAATCGCGAATCGTTCTCACCTGTATAAAGGTTAATACCCAAATTTCTAGCTTCGAGCCACACCTCTTGAATCAGTCTCTTCATCTCGGCTGGGATTGACTCGAGATCGCCTTTGTGTTTGCGTAAATCTTCCTCGGTCAGCATAAGTTCATATTGAAGCTCCGTCATATCAGATTGCCAGACACTAAAGCGCGCCTTAACAGACGAAGAAATACTAAAGAACGATGGCGGCTTGGGTTTAGTCGCATTTAACCGTTCGATCATTGCCATATTCTCTTGACGTTTTAGCTCTAATGACTCAATCTTTTTGCTCAGTTCGGCTCTACGTGCAAACTCATTTGGTATCGCCTTAATCTTAGCCAGTAAAGCGTCAAGTTGGCTAACTTTATCCTGCTTTTGCGCCAGCTCTTGCTGCCAAGCGGGCTTAAACTCATCTAGTTCGGCAACGATCTCGGCGATCAATATTTCGTCTTCTGGCTTGAGACGATATGGTACTTGAACTTGCTTAAGTAGTAATATCGGCAAACCGCAACGACGCTACGCCTCTTGAGTACAAGCTAATTCGCGCATAAACGTTGGATAACGCTCAAATAATCCATTTAAATAAAAAAATGTTGGCTGACAAGTATCTCGCTCTTCGGTGAGAAATCCATATCCATTCGGTGAGGGAGAGCGGAATTGTTGTTTACTACAAGCTTTCACTAAAACCCGTTCCCCGTCTGCGTATCCGTAGCCACCCCCAATCAATGAATAGGCCAATATGCCATCAAGGCACAGGGAGCCTTCTGTCAAGTGTGTACTACGAACGCCACTATTGCTTGCAATCTCCAAAGCATCAGATAAAATCCGCCCTTTCAGTAGCTCTAACAGAGACTCAGAGATGCGGATCGCTTCTGCCGGCGAGGCGGTCAGCTTATCGAGATTTTGTCTAACTTGTCTCTCTTGAGCGACTTGAAAAAAATGTCCTACTAGACGTCTGACTAGAGCTTGACGACAGCGATGTACAACGCTCTCATAATCGTATTTCGGATACTGATCTTCAAACCGATCTAGTCTCTCGACGACCGCCTGTATAGCCTTTTGCTCCTGCTCACCCAATTTAGCCAAGACCGCGGCTACCTCTGGATCGTTTTCGTCCTCGAGGCCAAAGTGTGCTGCTAGCTCGTTTGTCTCCGCTGGATTCGACTCTGTCTTTTGATCGTACTGTTCAAGCTGTTGTTCTATGGAGGCGATGGTCTCGCTCAAACCGGGACTAATCGTTGCGTTAGAAATAGTCGCTGCCTGAAGAACAGACTTTAATTTAGCCAAATCGGCTCGGAGCTTAGCTTCGTACGGCGACATTGAGCCAGTTGTCTCAATCGGAACAGAACGCTCAATAGTGCGTCTCGTTAATAAAGCACCAGACCTAGCCTCGGCGATCTCTGTTTGCGCTTCCCTTAGGATCGCATCAATATCATGTACTTTATCCCCTCGTTCTTGCATAAACTTATCATGATACATTACTGACGCGCTGTCCATGGTGCTTGCCAAACAGGTTCAAACCTGTTATTTTCATAAATATAGATACACCTAGACCAGCCGCAAAGCCGAAAGATAGTTATGGAATTACAGGCCCGCCAACTGACACTGAATCATCTCGACGATCCGGTCACGATTGCCCTGAAATATCCCGAAGCGCAATCGATCATCGCCGAACTCTGCCAGATCGAAGGCCAGAGACTAGCCACAAAGTTTAAAGAGTTAAAACCCGGCCAAGCTGTCGCTTATTCACCGCGCCAGCTGACAACGCTCGAGCTCGTCATTGCTGACTTGGGCACGCTTCAGCCGTCTCAAGATCAATCCAAACTTTCGCCGCTCTGGCAGCTCAATTCCAAGCTCGAGACCGAGCTCCAGGCCGTCCTCAAGCAAGCCTTCGAACTAGCCCAAAACTCCAAACAGTACGCTGCCAAAAATGAGCAGAATCAGCTAACGGTACTACTTGGCTCACAAGGACTAACGGCTCAAGAGCTAACTAAGTTAGCTGAACAGGTTAGTTTGTCGGCCCTGTTAAGCGAGTATCGTTTTGACAAATATCTCTCGAGAGACAACCGTCCGACCAGAATCAATCGGTTGACGCTTGGTTTAATCAACGGCGAGGCGACACAGCTAATGGCCTTGCGACGAGGTATTGCCCAGGCCGAGGCCGTGGCTAACGCCGTTCTCAACGCCCGAGATATCGTCAATGAGTCACCCGACATTTTAACGCCTTCGGCCCTCGCCAAAGTCAGTCAAGAGATCGCCGCCCTCTCACCGCAGATCAAACTCAAACAGTTTACGGCTACCGAGATGCACGAGGCCGGTTACCCCGCTCTGGCAGCCATCAGTGCTGGCTCTGACCAAGCGGCGCATTTTATTCATCTGCATTATCGACCAGTAGAACGCCCCTCACAGGGATTAACTTCCCTTGGTTTAGTCGGCAAAGGGGTGACTTACGATGTTGGTGGATTAGGACTCAAGCCGTGGCAAGGTCAGCTCGGCATGAAAGCCGATATGGCTGGCGCGGCCGCGGTTTTGGGGTTATTCCAAGTCTTAGCCGAGTACGAGGCGATTGGACAGCCGCTAGCTATTGAGGTCCACGCAGTCATTCTGGCGACTGAAAACTTAATCTCTGGACGGGCCTATAAGGCCGATCAACTACTCCGAACTCGATCGGGCAAAACCATCGAAATTATCCATACCGATGCCGAGGGCCGCTTACTCTTAGCCGATGGCATCGACTATCTCTCTCGACAATCAGTCGATTACTTAGTCGATATCGCTACCTTAACCGGCGCGGCTATCAAAGCTCTGGGACCAAGCTACGCAGGCCTGATGACAACCGATGCCACGCTGGCCGAGAAGTTTTTAGCGGCGGCGGCTGACAGCGGCGAGGCCGTCTGGCCACTGCCTCAACCTAAAGAATATCAAAAACTACTCAAAGGCAAGGTGGCTGATTTAGCCAATATTAATTCCGGTAGCTATACTCCTGACGCTATCTATGGCGGACTGTTTGTCCAAGAGTTTCGCGGCGACAAACCGCTGGCTCACTTAGATATCGCCGGACCAGCCTGGGATAACCAAACAGGAGCCACTGGCTACGGTGTCCAGTTGCTCCTGTCGTGGCTTAAAAGTTATCTCTAAAGACTTACTGCAGCTCTAAGACCTCACCAGCTGGCGTCGCACTAATCGCGCCCTGGTCGGCGGCCTGACCTCCGGCCGGATCTGGCGTAGCGCTCAAATCGAGCGTGGCCGTATCGGCAGGAACCTGTTGAGTTAGATTAGCTGTCGGATCATCGAGAGCCGAGGTTGTTGTGGTCGCTTCGGCATTACTACCGACGATATAGAGGGTGACAAAGACGGCAACGATGACCAAGATCCCTAGTCCGACCCACAGCCAGAGCTTATGACCACCACCGGCAGGAGCCGTTGGAATAGACTCGCTTGGACTAGCATTAACCGCTGGATTAACCGGCGCGTTGGTCGGCAGTTCTGGACTAGGCTGAGAGTTACTAGATTCCATCGGGGCGGCAGTAGTTGTTGGTGGCAGCGGCGCCGCTGAACTAGTTGCGGCGGCTGTGGCTGACCAGTTATCAGTCGCTGGAGCGTCTGGCGTTGCGGGAGCGGCCGGTGTCATCCAATCGTTAGTTGGAGCGGTTGAGTCACTAGGGATCGGCCAACTGGCTGGTTGACTAGGAGCTGGATTAGCATTCGGCGCAATCTGGCCCAAATCAACTGGCGGTGCCGACTGCATAGCTGGCGACATGGCTGGCGGCATCGATGATGGCATAGATGAGGTGGCGCCACTGGCGCTACCGGCGCTACCGGCCTCTGTCCAGTCGGGAGTCGAACCAGAAGATGGACTGGCAGCGATCGGATCTACTGGTGGCGGAGTGGTAGCCGGCGGCGCATAAGTTGGCCAGTTATTTTCGGGCATTACCGGTGGATTGATCGGTGAGCTAACCGAAGCAGGCGCTGGGGCTGGCGTTGGTGTTGGCATAGATGAATCGAGGCTGGCTGGACTCGCGCTAGGCGGAGTTGGAGGCGTTGGAGGCAATGGGGCCGACCAATCAAAAGTCGCCGCTGCATCAGGTGTCGATGGAAGCGGTGGCATCGCTACCGGTGCGGCTGGGGTTGGACTCGACGGAGTTGCGCTACTCCACTCGCTGACCTGTCCGGGTTGCGTCATCGTGTTAGCTGGCGTCAAATCTGGCGCTGGCACAGGGCTCGAGACAGGAGCGCTGGTATTCCAAGGCGAGACATCGGCCGTCGCTGTTGCCGGACTCTTCCAGGGTGAGTTAGCGTTACTAGGAAATGCCGGAGGTAACGGCGGCAAAGGTGGCAAACCGGCACTCGCCTCAGATTTAGGTGGAACGCTCGGATCGTTGGCAGAGCCTGGCACGACCGGAGTCTGTATCTCCCACGGGAACGGTTGCAACGGTTCATTGACCGGAGCGTTACTGCTTGGCGGTGTCGCTGCAGCCGGTGCTGAATCAGGTGCTGAAGCCGGTGTGGCTACAGATTGAGCCGGCATCGCTGGCATGGGCGGAACCCAATTAGCGGTGGCTAAATTAGCCAAGTTGTTATTCGGCGATGAAGAAGAACCAACTGCTGCAGGAGCCGGTGGTGTTAAATCGCTAGAATTAGTTGGTTGAGCCGTCGGTAACGACGCAAAATCATTATCGGCCATACCCCTCCTTGTAGGCTTAGTAATGAATTAAGTATAACATAAATACAAATTACAAAAGGAGTCCCTATGTTAGATGTCGGCAGCGTTGCCCCGAGCTTTACCCTCTTCGATCAGGATAATCAGGCCGTTAGTCTCGAGGAGTTTCGTGACAAGCAAAATGTGGTGATCTATTTTTATCCCAAAGACAACACTCCCGGTTGCACTCTCGAGGCCCAGGAGTTCTCTAACTCGATAGCCGAGTACCGGGCCCTGGAAACAACTGTTTTAGGTATCAGCCGAGACTCTGTCGGCTCGCATCAAAAATTCTGTTCGCTACTTGGTCTCAAAGTTAGATTGCTATCTGATCCCGAGCATCAAGTTATTGAGGCCTACGGCGCCTGGCAGCTCAAAAAGATGATGGGTAAGGAGTTCATGGGTATCGTCCGATCGACCTTTTTAATCGATAAAGAAGGCATTATTCGTCAGGTTTGGCCCAAAGTTACGCCAGCCGGCCACGCTCTGTCCGTTTTGGAAGCGATCAAGAAGCTGAATACCCCCTAACCAAAAAGAGCCCGGACTCCGGGTTCTTTTTGGAAGAAGAAATGTAGCTAGCTTGTCCTAGGACACCTTAGAAAGTTTAACATAATTAAAATATTTGTCAATACTCCTGTTAGTTATGTCATTTCGGATTGACAAAATAGGCACAATAGGCCGGGTCTACTCTGTAAAGACTTGACTTAACGCAATATATTTGCTATAGTCAATTCGTCGAAAGTGTTCGACAAGGGGAGAGGAGATATCGAGTTCTGGGTAGTGATGGCTATCATCGCTAGTTTCGGAATTGGCGTCTGGGTCGGAATCGAGATGACAAGCCGGCCGAGCCGCTACAACAAATAGCACAGGAAACCTAAGCCCACCGGCATCACGTCGGTGGGCATTTCTTTATCTCTTACCTTGACAAAT
>CAZQGJ010000028.1:0-12192 GCA_964592905.1 uncultured Candidatus Saccharibacteria bacterium
CATCGTCACCAAAATTGAGAGAACCGCCCCGATCGGTAGGGCATAGTTAAAGATGTAGCTTAGATAATCAGAGAGTCCGGTAACCGGTCCAAACTCGGTCAGCGCCTTAACGGCGCCTTGGCCTTTGCCGACCGTACTACCGCGAGCAATCATTTTTAATGAGTCTGTAACCTTTGAGTCTAATTTTTTTGTTAAATCAGCCTTTTTAACCGTGCCCGTGTAGGCCTCGACAATAAAAATATCAGTAGCGATAACATTGGGAAATACTGTCGGATCTAAGTTGAGGTGACCGCCACCATCCTGCAGATTCCCGGCCGAAAAATTGATAGCCTTGTCCTGTTGCCCCTCTTTGTAGACTCGATAGAAAGTAGCATCTTGAACAGGATTAAAGCTTAAGGTGCCCTCTGTGGTATCGTCAGACCGTTTGGTAACTCTCAGGATGACAGCGAACTCTGGCAGATCATCGATCTTATCTGCTGTGGCATTTTTTTTGGCCAAGGTCGCCGCTTGGCTGTCTATTATTAAGCCATGAACGGCATCAATGGTAGCTAAATTTGGCTTTTGACCGAGAAGTGCCAGACTTGTGGTCAGTTTCGAGTCCGACTTTGTCAATGGACAAACAGTTGCGCTACCCTTTTCAGGGTTGAGGGTCAGAGAGATATCGGTAGAAGTGTTAATTATTCCGGCAAGTTGCTCTGGAGTTAGATTCAAATGATGAAAACCCTTGTCTGGCCCATAGCTAAACTTTAGAACTGATCCGGTCGCAGGCGTAGGTCGACCGGTTAAGCGCAGCCTGCTAAAGGTAAGAATACACTTTCTAGTGGCCGAATCTTGTTTGATCGTGGCGCTGGCAAAACTAAGTTGATGATTTGCGCCAAGTTGCACAAAACCATTAGCTAGAGCCGGTAACGGTAGAACAAGTAATAACCAGAGTAAGCTTTTCAAGCTGGAGCGCTGGATAAGGTATGACATTACTAATCCAAGACCTGACTGACGCGAGCCGCCGCCTCATCGAGAGCCTGGCCGGGATCGACGCCCTGCTCAATGACCTGTTGACCGAGCTCAGTGATAATCTGCTCGACTGTGCCAGGGTTGACGCCCTTGTAGAAGCTTTGAGCGTAGCGAGCCAGCTGGCTGTTGCTGCTCAGATAGGGCGAGATCAAGCCGTTAGCTCGAGCGAGGTTGCCGGCATTCTGTTCGCTAGTGGCGAAGAGTAGAAAATCAAAGGCCAGATCGGCTTTGGCGACTCGGTTGGCCTGGCTCATCGCCTGAGGCGGCTTACTCGCCACTAAGATCGGATAACGCACCAGATGGACTGGCTCGCTGACCTCGGCCGGTTTGTCCTCGACCGGAATCTTTTTCAGGCTAAACTGCGGCGCGGGCGCTACGGTCAAACGCAACTTAGGCTCAACTTTTTTGAGCTGTGGCACGCTACTCAAAAAGTTAAAGGCTAGCGGCAGCCGCCCCTCAACCATCAACTGATTACTGTAGCTTAGTTCGCGATTGAAACTATAGTAGAGCGAATCAGGTTGGCCAAAGGTCTGGTAGAGCTTGAGCGCATCTAAACCCGGGTAATAGAGCTTGCCGTCGCTATCGTTTTGAGGCAGATGAAAGGTCGCCTGTTGTTGAGCTAAATCAGTCGGCTTGGCGCCCAACTGCAACATTAAGAGCTGTAAGATCGAGCTGGCCCGATCGACATTACTAATACTGCCAAGGGCGAGACCAGGTCGCGTAATCTGACCGTCCTCTTGAATAGTTAGCTGGCTGGCTAGTTTGGCAAAGGCGGTCCATTCGGTGGGGACTTTCTGAACCTTGGCTTTAGATAATAGATCGGAGTTAGCCACCACCACCAACGGATCTAAGCCCCAGGGCAGTCCATAAAGCCGATTATTTTTGATCAAGTCTTGAGCCACCACCGGTGAAAAGATCTTTTTAATCAAGGCGATCTGGCCTGAATTTTGATTTAAATAGGCTAATTTGTCGCGGTGTCTCGGTAGAGCATCTTGGCGAATCTCCCAGATATCTGGCCCCTTACCGGCTGCCAAGGCCTCGACAACGGTTGCCTCGTAATCCAAATAAGCCGGCACTACTTGGTAGTCGATGACTTTTTCTTTATTTTTAACTTTCCAGTCAGCGATTATCTTGTTAAAGGCCTGACCGTTATCTAGGTCGCCGGCCGGCCGCCAAATAATTAGCTTGTTCGGATCGCGATTTAGAGTATTAGTGGTCGTTCTCGCCGTCGGGGTGGTTGAGCCACCCGATCTTGAGCTTTTGACGCGGTTATAGAAAAAATAAACCAGACCGCCGACCAAGGCGATGAGGATGAGGCCAATGACGATAGGGCGCAATCTATCCATTATCTTTTCATTATAGTTGCCGTAAGGCGGCGGTGGCTAGCGTGGTCAGCTGATCGAGTGTTTGGGTTAGGTTGCCGGTGGCTCGCCAGAGCTCGAGCGCCTGTTCGGTGACTTTAGAGAGCTCCGCCTCGCGGCCGGTATTGAGGCTAATAGTTATCCCCAGGTCGTTCAAGAACGGCTGGTTAATCGGCTGGCGGATAGTTGGATCAAGGACTAAGCTACTTTGCGATGGTAGTCGCTCGGTAGATCGGGCATAGCGCGCCGCATTGGCCCGCGTGGTTAGCCAAGTGGCCAACCTTAAGGCCGTCGCCTTGTTCTGACTCTGTCGAGTGATACCCATGGCCATGCCCTGCCCAAGATTAAGTGGTCGGGCGCTATCTCGGATCTGCGGCAGACTGGCCGTGGTGTAACGGAACTTAGGATTCTGTTGCTTGAGCTCCTCGATACGATAAGAGTAGTCGACATAGATCGGTAGCTCTCCGCTTAGCCACTCTTGCCAAGCGCTTCGGTCGGCTGGCGGTTGATAGTTAAAGCTCAACCAAAAGCCTAAGGCCTCGAGACCGCTGTCGACTAGTTCGCCGTTGGCTTTAACCGTCGCCTGATTAAAGAGGGCGGTTCGTAGATCTTGGCTAAATAGCTCGGTGCCATTTTGGGCCATCAGCAGATAAAGCAAGTCGGTGGCCTGAGGCACTCCGGCGGTTCCGCCCAGATTAATAATCTTTTGGTCTGGATGTTTTTGGGCGAGGGATTGAATCTCGTCCCAATAGAGCGGTGGCTGGCTCTGGCCTAACTTGGTTAAGCGATCGAGATTGACGAACAGTCCCAAGTTGTCGGCGGCTAACGGCAGAGCATAGACCTCGGACTGCTTGGCTAAGGTCTGATTAAAGAACGGTAAAAAATACTCATCGAGGATCTGAGCGTTAGTCGGGGTCGGCGCCACCTTGCGAAAGAGACGCTTGGTTGGCACCAGACCATAGGCCTGCGCCAGGCTATTCTCTGGTATAGCGACCAGCTGTTGTCGATGTCGTTTAGCTAGGCGATCAGGCAGAATCAAGAGATCGGGTCCATTGTCGAGTTCGGCCAACTCGTTAAAGACCGCCGGCTCAAAGATGCTCGGCTCTTGCTCGATGTAGCTGACCTTAATACCAGTTTCGATTGACCACTGATCAAATAACGGAGTTAAGCTGTCGCTTCGGTCGAAGATACCCCAGATGATCAGCGGCGAGGCGTTAGCCGTAGTGCCGTTATTAAGGGTTTTAGTGGTGGCAGAGGTGGCAGAGGTTGGAGCTGGATTGGCCGCTACTGGCGTGGACTGATTATCTGTCGCTTGATTATTATTCAATAGCAAATAAGCCAAGCCACTGGCCGACAAAATAATAACCGCGATTAAGCCATAAAGTATGCGTTTGAGTTGGATCCGCCCCTCCTTTGGTGCCTGATCGACCGAAACCGATTAGTTTATTCCAGGTTGAGTCCTTTGATGAACTCAGCAATCTCGGCTTTGGTTTCAGGGTTTTTCAGGGCAAAGTGAATATTGGCTTTAACGAAACCAATCTTGTTACCGATATCCCAGTAGCTGCCTTCGATGACCTGACCGAAGACCGGTTCGATCTCGATCAGTTTGGCAACCGCATCGGCCAGCCAAATCTCGTTACTCTTGCCGGCTTTGGTCTCGGCTAAGAGCGCCATAATGGTCGGCGTAAACAGGTAGGCACCGATACTAAAGTAACGACTGGGCGCCTCGGCGGGAGCCGGCTTTTCGACGATGCCGCGAACCCGGAGCGGTCGGTCGGTCTCGTTGTCTATAGCCACGCAGGCGTAGCGTTTACAGTAATCGGGAAAAGTCGCCTCGTCCCGGCTTTCGACTAAGGCTAAGACTGATTGACCAGTCTGTTCATAGGCCTCGATCAACTGGGCGATATGCGGCGTTTTGCCCTCGAAGATATCATCACCCCAGACGATGACGAACGGTTCATCGCCAACTAACTCGCGGGCCATCAAGATGGCGTGACCGTTGCCGAGCGGTTCGGGCTGATAGCAAAAAGAGACCTTGACCATGGTGTTAATCTCGCGAATTTGGGCCAGAAGCTCGTCTTTGCCGGCCTCGGATAGACGCTTTTCTAGATCAGGTTGTGGCTGAAAATAGCCCTCGATCGCTTTTTTAGATGGATGATTAACAAAGATAATCTCCTCTATACCCGAGGCGACAGCCGACTCGACTAGATAGTGAATAACCGGTCGATCGACAATCGGAACCATCTCTTTGGGGATACTTTTAGTCGCGGGTAGCATGCGGGTGCCGAAACCGGCGGTGGGGATAACTAATTTACGGATCTTCACTTGCACTCCTAACTAGCGGAATTGATTTTGAGGCTGCGGGCCCGACTACGTTCGAGTTTAGGGACTCGAATTAACAGCACTCCATCTTTGAGGCTGGCTTCGGCTCGGTTGGAGTCGACGGCTACCGGAAAGATGTAGTTACGCGCAAAGGTGCCCCAGTAGCACTCTTGGATAAAATACTCATCGCGACTGATGCCGAGCTCGTTACGCCGTTCGCCCTTGATCGTCACCATCTCATCGGTGACAGCGACTTCGAGATCGTCCTCGCTGACGCCGGCGATGGGCGCTTTAATGATAATTTCATCGGGTGTCTGAAAAGCATCGATGGCTAATTGACCCTCGTACTCGTCGGTCACCCAGTCGGCAGTGTTGTCTTGACTCATATGCCCCTCTCAATCGTATTTTAGCGACTGGTTTGACAGAGAACAAGCCCTAAGCTACGATAGGCACTGTAGTAGGAGGGTGCGTGAGTACTCAAACTTGGCAAAATTGGTTTTGGCTACCCCTGGTCTTATGGTTACTCTGGCCTCATTCATCGCAGGCGGCCTTTAATCAAAATAGCGTCCTCGACGACGCTGCTTTCGTCAATAAAGATGCCTACACCGAGGCTCAGATCCAGAGCTTTTTAGTCGCCCAGGGTAGCTTTTTGGCCGGTTATCGGGTCGAGAATCGCTCGGCGGCCAACGTCATCTATCAAGCTGCTCAGGATAATAATCTTAATCCACAGGTCATTTTAGCCACCCTGCAAAAAGAGCAGTCGCTGATCGGTGTTTCTAGCTATAATACCGAGACCGACCCAGACGGAAAACTCCGTAAAGCGGCTGGTTATGGCTGTCCTGATTCTGGTAGCTGCGATAGCCGTTACGCTGGCTTTATCAAACAGGTTGATGGTGTGGCCTTTCAGCTGCGCTATAACTATGACTGTAGCCAGGCCGGTGGCGCCTGTCCGACCGCCAAACTTTTTAAGGCCTCGACCGGCTACCGAGTTGGCGACACGATGACCTTTGACGGGATTGCTGTTACTTTAAATAATCGGGCCACGGCCAGCCTCTATCGTTACACGCCGCATGTCTCGGGCAACCGATCGTTTTATAACTATTTCTTCGGCTATTTTATTAAATACGCCAGCCTCTTCTCGACTCAAAACGCCTATCCGACCTTGGCACCCGGCGATAGCTACCGGTTCGAGGCTAAGTATCTGAACACCGGTAACTTAACCTGGACACCGCAGTTTATTAAGCTGACCACAGCCGGTCCTAGCGGCCGCGTCTCACCCTTGGCCCGCGAAAACCAAACTGGCGATGGCCAGGATACTCAGTGGAGTACCGAGACGCAGGTAGCTCTCTTGGATCGGAGTATCGCGCCGGGTCAACTCGGTACCTTTGCCTTTTATTACACTGCTCCGCTCGGGCTCAAAGCTGGCACCTATCGCGAAGGTTTTAGCCTGACCTCGACCGATACCGATAACAAGATTATCGAGGATCAGTCGGGCCTGTTCTGGGATGTAGCGGTTAAGAATCATGAGTACGCTTACGGCAGTCAAAACTTTGGCCGTCAACGCGTCGAGCCGGGACAGAGTGTGTTGCTCGAGCTGAAGCTTCGCAATAGCGGTCAAACCACCTGGAAACGCGATACGCGCTATCCGGTTCGTTTAGCCACCGATCGCAAACAGGACCGCACTCCAGAGTTTATCCGCGAGGATCGAGCGGCTAACAACCCTTCGGGCTGGATCAGCGAAAACCGTATTCAGATGGTCGAGTCAACGGTTGCGCCAGGATCCGAGGGTACATTTAGGTTTTACTATACCGTTCCAGAGGATATGAAGCCTGGGGTGAGGCGTGAGTATTTCCGACCGGTTCACGATGGCATTGGGCCAATGAGCGCCGACTACGGTATTTATTTTGAGTTAGAGGTCGGCGCTCAACGGGCTAGTTGGGCCTCGCAATCGGCTAATCCAACCCTCAGTCGTGGGCAATCGGCCCAGTTTACTGTCAAGTTCCGTAACGAAGGCACGACCGCTTGGCAGCGTGATGGTTCTCGACCAATGCGCTTAGCCACGCTTCGACCGAACGATCGTGCTTTGGCCTGGATCCGCGAAGATGTACCGGGCGGCAATGCCTCGGGCTTTGTTAAAGACAACCGTATTCAGATGGTCGAATCGACGGTTGCACCCGGGGCCGAGGGTAGCTTTACCTTTTGGCTGACCGTGCCTGGCGACAAGGCTGCCGGCACCTATCGAGAGTACTTTGGCCTTGTCCAAGATGGCTACGCCACCTTACCGGACCAAGGTGTCTATTGGGACATTACCGTTCGTTAAGAATTATTTAATCTTTCTTTGATTATATTGGGGCTATGGCCCTCCTCGATTATTTTTTACCCCTGAGCTGCTCGCGATGTCATCGTCTTGTCGAGACGGTTTGTTTCGACTGCTTAAACCAACTCGAGATTGTCAGGCAGCCGTTGTCGGGCGATCCGACGATTACGGTTGTTGCTCGCTTCGGTTATTTTACCGATCTCATCAAAGAGCTAATCGTCCGGCTCAAATATCTCGATCAGCCGTGGCTGGGGTCGGTCCTCGGCCAGACCTTATTGGCTGATATAGTTCAACTTAACCCGGTTGATTACTGTTTACCGGTACCGATGACAGCCACCCGGCGGCTCGAGCGCGGCTACAACCAGGCCAAGCTACTGGCGCGGGCCTCACCTTGCTCAAAGATTGATCATCTCTTTATTCGCTTACCGAGTCAGCGTCAGGCCGCTCTATCGGCTGAAGAGCGTCATAATCTAGCCCAAGTCTTCGACTGGCGGCAGCCAATCCCTGACTGGTTGGCCGGGAGCTCGGTACTGATTATTGACGATGTCTTAACTACCGGCGCGACTGTCAGCCGTTTGGTCGAGCGATTAAGGCAGGCCAAGGTAAAAGAGATTCAAGTCTTAGTTCTGGCACTGGCCGAGCCAACGACCGATCACTGGCCAGAATCAGAGGTAGCCTTGATCACTCAAAACTCTGGGCAAGATTGGTTCGATCAACTAGCAGGCAAGATCTGATAGAGATCGCTCTGCTCGTCGCTTTGTAATAGCTTGATGCCTGGAGTTTGGCTCATATCGGGCACTGCGCCATCGAGCCAAGCTGGCAAATAGAGCGGATAGTCCGGTCCGTAAAAACGCCTCAATTCTGGGTTAATTCGGCCTTCGCGATAGATATCTTTGCGAATCAGAACATAGCCGATGGTCAGGTCGCGCCAGCGCTGAACGGTCGCCGGCAAACGGGGATCGCGTAAGCCAGCTCGTACTCCTGGATCGTGGTAGGTTGGATTGACGTTATTATATAGTCGCTGGGCAAACCGTCTGGAGTCGGCCTGGTACTCGGCATTGCGTAGCTCATCTGGTTCGGCTAACGGATAGACGATGATGTGATGGGTCGGTAAGAGAGCTAACTCAGCCTCGGCCGGTCTGACGGTGGTGACGTCGATCATTGGGGCTGGCCAAAGGGGGAAGAAATCTATGACGATAAAGAGCAAAAAAGCCAAATACAATAAACCAGAGCGGCTCGATTTCGAGATCGAATCAAAGCCGATGCCGGCCAAGATAGCGATGGCCATCAGGGCTAGAACGCCAAAACGAGCATAAACCCTAAAGGTAGGAAACTGTGAGTGCAGCCAGGTCGCTATCGGCACTGGGGCTAAGGATAGAATAATACTACTCACCAACAGAGTGAGCAACAGATATATTAACCACTTCTGTCGATTGCGCCAGGCTCCCAAGCAGGCCAAAGCCAGAGGAATGATGCCTAAATATAGACTCCGCTCAAAGTAGTTGCTACCGGCCAGGCTCGAGCTAGTCAGGGTTTCGACAGCTCGACCAAATACCGGGTGTGTAATCGAAGGCAAGATATAGTCGCTAAAGTGAGCCGAAAAAACAAACACCTCACGAAGCGGCCGTTCAAACTCCTGTTGAATCGTCGCGCCGGTGGCCAGGGTCGGCGTTAGCATCGCCGGCAGGACAAAGGGAATAACAATGATGCCTGTAATCCCGATAGCGACCAGTCCCTGAATCAAGGCAGTGGCAAACGAAAGTCGCCCGCGCCGAATCTGCACAATCAGGCCGATAACAAAAAAGACCGTTAAAAGTAGAGCCAAATAGCCGTAGTAATAGTTATCTAGTATTACCAGGGCGAGAGTCAGTCCCGAAACGGCGGCCCGTTGGAGCTTAGGTTGCTTCAACCAGAGCAGTAGGGCATAAAAATAGAGCGGCAACCAAGCCATCATCGATAATCCTAAATGAACATAGCTATGGTAGATGTGATAGGGGCCGAGAACATAGATCAGCCCAGCTAGCCACGAGGCCTGACGATTGTCAGTAAAATAGTTGACTATGAGATAGATCGCCAAACCAGCCAAGGGGTAACCAGCCAAGATAATTAGGTTATAAGTTGCCACTTCGTTGAGCCAGCGGCTTAATAGTTGAGCCATCGCCAACATCACCGGTTGAGCTGGAGCGCCGTAGCTAAAATCGTGCGTTCGGTTATACCAAAAAGACCATAGAGCGCCATAGTTATCACCCGGCAGTCCAAACAGATGAGTATTAAAGTGAGTAGCCAGTGGCCAAGTTGAGATCAGACCAACGACTAAATAGGCCAAGGCGACCCAGGCATACTCTCGGTAGTCAACCGGCGAGGCTGTTTTTGGCTTGCGGGCCGAAGGTAAGTCAAACTTAAGCATCGGGCAGATATCTTCGAGCTATTTCATGGCTTATAAGACCAATAATAAGATAGGCGATCGCTAGATTAGCCAAGGCCTCGGCCGTTTGAATGTGTAAGATATCTTCGCGGCTACTGGCGATAATCTGTTCGACTATCGCCATGACGATCGCTAGACCGGCTACACCCAGATTGAGCCGCTTGCACCAAATCCAAAACTGTTTAGCTTTCATTAGTAACCCTCTTTTTCTTTTTCAGTAGAGCGGGGAGGCCGAGATAGCCAAGAGTTGCCAGGAGCGCCAGACCGGAGAGTTTTATTAAGGTGTTGAGCTGGCGTTGTGGCTGGTAGCTAATAAACAATTGATTGCTTACGAGCTGATTTGGTTCAACTATCCAGCCGTTGGCGTAACCGTTAGCCACGAAATGGCGAAACTCAAGCTTTTGACCGCGTCGGCCGTTCCGATTAGTCCAGAGCTCAAACTTGGGATCGAACTTTTCATTAAAGATGAGCACAAACGGCTGCTGTGGCGCATCAGACTCGTGGTTCCATGACAGCTGATAGAGACCGCTATTGAGGCGCTTGAAAGCAACTGACGGGGCTGGTGCTAGCTCTTGAGTTACAGACTTTGACTCGGTTGAGAGCGCCCAGTTGTTGAGAAACTTAGGTAGCTCCTGCGCCTTGACTTGATCGTAGCGGACGCGCGTCTCACTCTCGGCTTTAGGATGAGCGTAGAGAAAGAGCTGAGCTTCGGTGGTGTTGTGTTTTGGCTGCAGTAAGAAGCTGACGTTTTGCCAGCCGTGATCGGCAGTTGGGTCGAGCGTCAGGCTTGGCTCGGTGGCCAAAGAGCCGAGTTGATAGATGGCATAGCCGGGGCCTTGACCGCTTAAACTCTTGGCCTTGAAGCTTACTAGATAGGTACTTTTTGGATTAAGAGAACTAAACGAGCGACGAATTGCGGCGCTATGTGAGCGGCTGAATAGCTCGGCTGATTGACGGCCATCAACGCTATCTTGACTAATTAAGCCGCCGAATTGAGCTCGTCCGGGAGCATCGATCGAGGCATCGATCGGAATCTCCCAAAGTCCGGTCTCGAAGCTACCATCTCTGATGAGGTTAGGATGATCCTCGGCTAACACCAACTCTAGCCGATGTTCGCCTGGCTGTAACTCGATTGATTGCACCTGAACCTTGCCGGCTTGGACTAGCTGGCGACGCTGACCAGTGGGTAGAATCAAGGTTAAATCTGTTTGAGCGTAATCAAGCTCGGGTAAGTTATAAAGCCCGGCTTGGGCTACCGGTAGCGGCAGCAAGATCTTATTATCCTCGACACTGATCTTTTCGAGAACGGGACTGACAAAATCGACTACAGATTTAAAGTCGGCGACGCTATCCAGACCGTCTCCGGAGCCAGCCGAGAGTGTAAAGCGCGGCGAATCGACAAAACGCAGATATTCGGCTGTACTCGAGCCAACTCGGACCAGACTATTAGCGGTCGTAAACAGGCTCGGTGCGGTCGCTTGCGGCTGATAGAGCTGCCAGGGGTTAAGATCGGCCACGAGCTTGGCATCGACAGCTTGGAGCTGAGCTTTGACGAACTCGGGCGTGTCCTGACCGCTGTAGAACTTGTAGTCGATATCGTCTTTTTGCAGCAGTTGGCCGATATTCAGGATCTGTGTCAGGCGTTGAAACTTTTCTTTTTCGCCACGGTAAAGTGCCTCGTAAGTTTTTTTGACTAACAGTTCGACTCCAGATTGCGCCGGGCCGGTACCGATCTGTTCTGGCCACCAAAAGGTCGGTTTATTGAGGGCAAAAATAGTCATGTCCATCAAGGTATTGAGGCCAAAGTTATAGCGAAAACTGGGCGTGGCTGGCAGCTGCAGGATGCGCCAGTCACCCTCTTGTCGATTAATAAAGTCTGCATTGTCATAAAAGTATTGTGGGATGCCGACGTGCGAATAGTCGAGGCCGCGTCGCTCGCTGGCGCGCGGAAAGATCTTGCCGGCGACTAAACCGTAGGCCTGACCAAAATTAGCTAGACAGACAAACACAGCCAACCAACCGAGCCAACGATTATACTTAGGCCAGCGTTCGCTGGCGCTTAAGAACAAGATACCGGTTAGTAGGGCATAGCCAAAGACGGTCCAGGTTGTGAACTTATACCAGGGCGAGCGAAAGATGCTAAAGAAGGGTAGATGTCCAGTGAGCCATTTGTATAGATCGCCAGTTGGCGGATGAGTCCCAGCCGAAAGGATCAGGCCAAAGGCAGTGACGATTAAGCCAATAATCGCTAGACGACGCCAGCGTTTAGTGGCTAAGAAGTATCCGGCTAAGGCAATAACCGGTACGGCGACACTCCAAATAATCAGCCATGGATTGTTCTGATAGGCGGCAGCGACTAGGACATATTCCTCGCCGTTCCAGCCGGCATACCAGTCCCAGGCACCCTGTAGTCGTAAGACATTGAAGAGACTGGTGTTAGTCGAGAGAGGATCGAGCCAGTTATTAAGATTGATACCACCGAGTCCACCGGTCAGGGCCTGTCGATACTCGGCTAATAAGAAGCTACCGAAAGGCACCAGCCAAAAAGAGTTGATAGCCAAGGCGCTGCCGATGGCGACGGCTAGAAACTTAGCTAAGCCCTGCCAAAGAGCCAACTTTCGATAGCGTTTTTGACTGAAGAGATAGTTGGCTAGAAAAACTGCGATCAGTCCACTGAACATAATAAAGATCGGTGGATTAACGGCTGCCGTTGAGAGGATTAAGCTCGAAGTGCCAATGCCTAAAGCCAGGCGCAA
>CAZQGJ010000029.1:0-11985 GCA_964592905.1 uncultured Candidatus Saccharibacteria bacterium
GGCGATGGCGCCGTCACCTTTAGACGTGAGAAGTTTGTTCCCTTTGGTGGACCAGACGGCGGTGATGGTGGCCGGGGCGGCTCAATCATCATCAAAGCTAATCCCTCAACCCATGGCTTAGCTAGCTATCGAGGTCAAAAGCTGTTCAAGGCCGAAGCTGGAGAATCAGGTAGCGGCACTCGTAGTAGCGGCAAATCAGGCTCCGATTTGATTCTCAGCGTTCCACTAGGAACCGAGGTTAAGCAGCTCTTTCAAGAGACGGGGCAAGTACTCAATATCATCGACCTGATCAACGAGGATCAGCAGATCGTTATCTGTCAGGGCGGACACGGCGGCAAGGGTAATTGGCATTTTCGTAGCTCTACTAACCAAGCTCCGCGCGAACACACCTTGGGCACACCTGGCGAGGAGCGTATCATTAAGCTCGAGCTCAAACTGTTAGCCGAGGTTGGTTTGGTTGGCCTACCTAATGCCGGTAAGTCGACTCTGCTATCGGTTATTAGTCAGGCCAGGCCCAAGATCGGTGATTATCCCTTTACAACGCTCGAACCACAGCTCGGTCAAGTTGACTGGCAAGGCGATAGCTTTGTCGTGGCCGATGTACCCGGCCTGATTCAAGGTGCCAGCCAAGGCAAAGGCTTAGGTCATCAGTTCCTGAAGCATCTTAGTCGAGTCAAACTGTTAGTTCACTTAATCGATGCAACCAGTAATGATCTAACCAACGACTACCAGATTATCCGCGATGAGCTCAACGCCTACTCGCCTGAATTGGCCAGCTGTCCAGAAATCTTAGTGATTACCAAGATCGATCTCTTGCCTGAATTCGCCGAACTACAGGCAGAGTTTATTCAAAAATATCAGCCATTAGCCATTTCGGCAGCGACCCACGCTGGGGTCGATCAACTGCTGACCAAGATTGCAGCACGTCTAGAAGAACACCGGACTGAATAGGTTACCAAAAAGCCACCGAGAAGGTGGCTTTTTGGTAGATCGTTCAATGGATCTAAGATTACATTGCCGAAGGAGCGGCCTCATCTGCTTTAGGTTGGCAGCACACTGCTTCAGTGGCTTTGCAACCGATACCATCGGTACAGGTTTCACACTTAGCACATACGTGTGGGGTATTAGTATTCATATCGTCCATGTGACCTCCTGATCATTTAATTGATAGTACCCTTATTGTTGCAGCAAAGCAGAGCTATTGCAAGTGGAAAGCCTATATAACCACAAAACCCGCTTTCGCGGGTATTATGGTAGATCTGACCAATCTAGTTTAGATTAGGTTTTGATCTCGATATCGACACCAGCCGGCAGATCAAGACTCATCAATGAATCAATTGTCTTGGGGGTTGGATCGATCACATCGATTAACCGTTTGTGGGTTCGCATCTCGTACTGATCACGACTATCTTTTTTGACAAAGGTCGAACGTAAAACAGTAATGACTTTGCGATCGGTTGGCAGAGGAATCGGGCCGTGGACCACAGCACCAGTTCGTTCGGCCGTCTCGATAATCTTGCGGGCACTCTTATCGATTAAACGATAATCGTAAGCCTTGAGACGAATTCTAATCCGTTGCGAGTTTTCGACTTTTTTGGTCATAAGGTACAGTCTCCGTTAATAAATTACTTGGTAATCTTGGTGACGACACCAGCGCCGACGGTCTTACCACCCTCACGGATAGCAAATTTCATACCCTCTTCCATGGCGATTGGCTGAATCAACTTAACTTTGAAGCTAACAGTATCACCAGGCATAACCATCTCAACGCCTTCGGCTAACTCTACTTCGCCGGTCACATCAGTGGTACGGATGTAAAACTGTGGCTTGTAACCCTTGAAGAAAGGAGTGTGGCGTCCACCTTCGTCTTTACTCAAGATATAAACCTCGGCATCAAAGTCGGTGTGAGGAGTGATCGAGCCGGGCTTGGCCATAACTTGACCGCGCTCAACATCTTCTTTTTCGATACCACGGATCAAGAGACCAACGTTATCACCAGCCTGACCCTGGTCGAGCTGTTTGCGGAACATTTCTACACCAGTGACAACTGTCTTTTTAGTTGGTCGAATACCAACGATCTCAATCTCTTCGTTGATCTTGACCAGACCGCGTTCGACACGGCCGGTAACAACAGTACCGCGCCCCTTGATGGAGAAGACATCTTCAACCGGCATCAAGAAAGGCTTGTCGATCTCTCGAACCGGCTCTGGGATGAAGCTATCACAAGCTTCCATCAGGTCAAAGATCTTTTGCTGATACTCAGCGTTGCCTTCGAGGGCCTTGAGGGCTGAACCACGGATGACAGGAATGTCATCACCAGGATACTCATATTTAGACAGTAGCTCACGAACTTCCATCTCGACTAAGTCGAGCAACTCAGGATCGTCAACCATGTCGCACTTATTCAAGAATACGACTAAGGAAGGGACTCCTACCTGACGAGCTAAGAGGATGTGCTCACGAGTCTGTGGCATCGGACCATCAGCCGCTGAAACAACTAGAATCGCGCCATCCATTTGAGCGGCACCAGTGATCATGTTTTTAACGTAGTCGGCGTGTCCCGGACAGTCAACGTGAGCGTAGTGACGATTAGCGGTTTCGTATTCGACATGGTAAGTCGAAATTGTAATACCGCGCTGCTGCTCTTCGGGTGCGCCGTCAATCTCTTTAACGTCGCGCTTTTTAGCCCAGCCCTTTTCGGCTAAGGTGGTAGTAATGGCCGCAGTTAATGTGGTCTTACCGTGGTCAACGTGACCGATGGTGCCAATATTAACGTGTGGCTTGGTGCGCTGAAAAATCTCTGCCATTTGTGCCCTTTCTTTTAACTCTCGTATTTAGTTGATTAAACCATGAATTAAACCTGATTGTCAAGAAAATTCTCGTCAACAATCAGTCGATGTTTGATTAGCTATTCGCTTTGCCTCGACTGGCGACGATACTGGCGGCCACGTGGGTCGGCACTTCGGAATAGTGGTCAAACTCCATCGTGTAGCTAGCTCGGCCTTGGGTCATCGAGCGCAGAGTTGTAGCGTAGCCGAACATCTCGGATAGTGGTACGAACGACTGCACAACCTTGGCGTTCCCGCGGTCTTCGGTTGACTGAATCTGACCACGCTTAGCGTTGAGGTCGCCCATAACATCACCGAAGAAATCTTCGGGGGTTACTACCTCGACCTTCATGACCGGCTCCATCAGGATCGCCTCGGCTCGCTTGGCACCAGCTTGTAGTGCCATCGATCCAGCGATATGAAAGGCCATTTCCGAGGAGTCGACATCGTGATAGCTACCGTCATGCAGCGTAACTTTGACATCGACCAGTGGGTAGCCGGCCACCACACCCTTGTCCATCGCCTCTTTGATACCCTTTTCGATCGCCGGAATATACTCTTTAGGAATCGCACCGCCGACAATCTTGTTAATAAATTCAAAGCCTAGACCGGCCTCGAGCGGCTCGATATCGATGACAGCGTGACCGTATTGACCGCGTCCACCCGTCTGTCGAACGTATTTACCTTCGACGTTTTTGGCCTGGCTCTTAATCGTTTCACGATAAGCAACCTGTGGTCGGCCAACGTTGGCCTCGACATTAAACTCACGCTTCATTCGGTCAACCACGATTTCAAGGTGAAGTTCGCCCATGCCTTTGATAATTGTTTGACCAGTTTCTGGGTCAGAGGCAACTCGAAGCGTTGGATCCTCGGCCGATAATCGAGATAGAGCAATGCCCATCTTTTCTTGATCAACCTTGGTCTTTGGCTCAATCGCCATATCGATAACTGGTTCGGGAGCGTAAATCGTCTCGAGCAGGATAGGATGAGCTTCGTCAGCTAAGGTATCACCAGTAGTGGTATCCTTGAGGCCGACGGCGGCGGCGATCTCACCGGCGAAAACCTCGGTCACGTCTTCGCGGCTATTAGCGTGTAGGCGAACAATTCGACCAAAACGCTCGCGTTCGCCCTTGGTAAAGTTTTTGACATACGATCCGGCGGTAATCTTGCCGGCGTAAACTCGAAAGAAGGTCAAAGTCCCGACAAAGGGGTCGGTGACAACCTTGAAGGCCAGGGCGGTAAAGGGCTCGGTGTCGTTTGGTTCACGCTTGACGACCTCTTCGGTCTTGGGGTGAATACCGCTGACGGCCTCGATATCAACTGGACTAGGCAGATACTCAACGACGGCATCGAGCAAAGGTTGCACGCCCTTGTTTTTGAGAGCCGAACCACAGAAAACCGGCACAATCTTGAGGCCAATGACGGCCTGGCGTAACGCGGCCTTGAGTTCGCTAACCGCGATCTCTTCTCCACCAAAGAAGCGATCCATCAACTTTTCATCAGTTTCAACGATACGCTCAACGAGCTTGGCACGCCACTCTTCGGCCGCAGGTTTGAGCTCGGCGGGAATATCCTTAACTTGAATATGGGCCCCGAGTTTATCGTTCCAATAAAAGGCTTGCATGGTGATCAAATCGATTACACCAGCAAAATCACCCTCGCTACCGATAGGTAACTGAGCCGGAATGGCCTGATTACCTAAACGATCCAGGATTGATTGATAGGCCTTATAAAAATCAGCGCCCATCCGATCAAGTTTATTAATAAAACACATTCGAGGAACGTGATATTTGTCGGCCTGACGCCAAACTGTCTCGGACTGAGGTTCGACACCGGCCACACCGTCAAAAACGACTACTGCGCCGTCGAGAACGCGTAAAGAGCGCTGCACTTCAACGGTAAAATCGATATGACCTGGGGTGTCGATGATGTTAATTCGATGCTGAGGCACGCTCTCCGGTAACATTGAGCTGTACTCACCGTTGGCAATACGTTCGTGATGAGGCCAAAAAGCGGTCGTAGCGGCAGCCGTAATGGTAATACCACGTTCACGCTCTTGCTCCATCCAGTCCATGGTGGCGGCACCTTCGTGCACTTCACCGATCTTGTAGGTTTTACCAGTATAGTAAAGAATACGCTCGGTAGTCGTAGTTTTACCGGCGTCAATATGGGCAATAATGCCAATATTACGAGTTTGATCTAGGGGATACTCTCTGGCCATCTCTCTCCTTAAAAGCGTGCGAAGTGAGCAAAGGCGCGGTTGGCCTCGGCCATGCGGTGCATATCTTCTTTTTTCTTAATCGCTGTACCGGTGTTATTAAAAGCATTGATGAGCTCTTCGGCTAAAAACTGCTCCATCGGTGCGCCCTGTCGATCACGCGCAGCGGCGATCAACCAACGAAAGGCCAACGCGTTTTTACGAGCTGGACGAACTTCCATCGGAACTTGATAGTTATCGCCACCGATGCGACGACTCTTAACCTCGAGAATTGGGGCAGCGTTTTTCAGCGCGGCCTCGAAAGCATCGACGGCGTCAAGGCTAGTCGCCTCGGCCAATTTGGCTAATGCCGCGTAAACGATACGACTGGCAGTCGCTTTTTTACCATCTAACATGACATAGTTGATAAACTTTGCCACGAGTACTGACCCATGTTGGGGGTCTGGATTCACCGACAGGCGGTGAAGCTTAGCTCTTCCTCGCATTGATACCTTTCAAATTTATTTATTTTTTATTTTTTTGATTAAACGATTTCGTTAACGATTATTTTTCGCTGGGGGCCTTGGCACCGTACTTGGATCGGCCTTGGCGACGCTTGCTAACGCCAGCTGTATCCAGTTTGCCACGCACGATGTGGTATCGAACACCTGGCAAGTCTTTGACGCGACCACCGCGGATTAAGACAACCGAGTGTTCCTGAAGGTTGTGACCCTCACCACCGATATAGGCAGTGACTTCTTGGCCAGAGGTTAACCGAACACGAGCGATCTTGCGCAAGGCCGAGTTTGGCTTTTTAGGAGTCATAGTTGTGACCTTGACGCAGACGCCGCGCATAAACGGACGACCCTTAGCAAAGAGAATCGGTCGGTTTTTAAGAATATTAAAACCGCGCTGCAGAGCAGGTGATTTAGACTTAGATGTGGCGTGGGTACGCCCTTTGCGAATTAGTTGGGAAATGGTTGGCATGCAATAAAACCTTTGTTAATTACCGGCTGATTATACCTGGAATTTCCGGCTCTGACAAGGGCCGAGGGAGCTTAAGCTCCCTCGTGTCCCCGATCGAGTGTTGAGACTTGTGAGTGAGGCGTTGGATCGACTGGCATATTGGCAAATATTTCACGGTTCAGACTAGTACCGGCTGGAATTAATTTACCGATAATGACGTTCTCCTTGAGACCGTGCAGCTTATCGACTGCTCCATGCAAGGCGGCGTCGATTAAGACGCTGGTTGTCTCTTGGAAGGATGCGGCCGAGAGGAACGATTCAGTCTTTAAGGAGACGCGAGTAATACCCATGATCACTGGCTCGTACTGAGCTAAGGCTAATTTCTTGGCCTTTAATTCAGCGTTGGCCTTGTCGACTAACTTGCGCTCGACAACCTGACCAGCCAAGAAATGGCTATCGCCCTCTTCGGTCAGTCGGACTTTCGAGAACATCTGCTTAATGATGATCTCTAAGTGCTTCTCGTTAATAGCCTGACCTTGAGTTGAATAGATCTCTTGAACTTCAGAGACGATATATTTCTGGGTCGCGACTGGACCCTTGAGTCGCAACGCCTCGGTTAGGTCGTAGTGACCTTCGGTCAAGGCATCGCCACGCTCGACTTGATCGCCTGTTTTAACCTTGAGGCTGATGAAGTCAGCGATGACGTACTCTTTAGCCATCGGCTCGTCGTTGGTAACTTCGATCACACCCTTGAGCACTTTGACGGTGCCGGCAATAGTGCTGCGAAGCGCTTTTTGACCAGTTAACGAGGCTAGAGTCTGTTTAACTTTGACTTCGTCGCCAGTTTTGACGATCACATTATAATCAGCTGGAACTTCGTAACGCTCCTGCTCAATCTCGGTTGATTGAATAGTCACTATCTGACGCTCTTTTTCTTCTTTGACGCTGACTAAGCCCTTGATCTCTGAAAGGATAGCGGCATGACCCGGGATACGCGCTTCAAAGATCTCTTCAACTCGCGGTAGACCAGAAGTGATATCCTTACCTGTTACACCACCCAAGTGGAAAGTTTTCATCGTCAGCTGGGTACCTGGCTCACCAATCGCTTGGGCGGCCATGATGCCGACGACTTCGCCGGTACGAACCATCTGGCCAGTGGCCAAATCTCGTCCATAACAGGCTTGGCAGATACCAAAATCATTCTGACAGTACAGAACTGAACGAACAGCGATATCATCGGCTGTTGAATCAGTAATCTGCTTAGCCATGGCCTCGCGAATCTCGTGACCCTTTTTCAACCAAACCTTTTGGCTGATCGGGTCAACGATATCTTTTTGAGCGACACGGCCGATTAAACGCTCTTCAAAGCTCATACCCATCTCATCGGATTCGGCGCGGTTAATAATCATCCCTTGCTTGGTGCCACAATCAGCGCTGCCGATAACGACATCTTGAGCTACATCGACTAAACGACGGGTTAGATAACCGGCGTCAGAGGTGCGTAAGGCGCCATCGGAACGACCCTTGCGGGCACCGTGACTAGCGATAAAGTATTCAAAAACCGAGAGACCCTCTTTGAAGTTGTTCTTGACCGGAACTTCGATAATCTGACCAGATGGGTTAACCACCAAGCCTTTCATACCGGCCATCTGAACTAGCTGAGCTACCGAACCACGGGCACCCGAAGTAACCATGGCAAAGACCGGACTGGCCTTGTCGTAGCCGGCCATCATGCTCGATTCAATCTGGCTTTTAGCGTTATTCCAAAGCTCGATCGCCTTGGCCGATTTCTCTTGTTCGGTAATTAAACCGCGTCGATAAAGCTTCTCGAGCTCTTCGACCTTTTTATTCGTTTCTACCACGATCTTGGTCTTGTCTTCAGGGATACGAATATCATCCATCGAGATTGTCATGCCGGAAATGGTGGCATATTCAAAGCCCAGATCTTTAACTCGGTCAACAAAGGCCGCTGTCTCATCGTTACCCATAAACTCATAGATCTCACGCGTTAACTTCTTGAGCGTCTTTGAGTCCATTAACTGGTTTCGATAATCAATGCTCTTGGGCAAGATGTTGTTAAAGAGGATTCGACCAACTGAAGTTTCGACTAAGCTCGTCTGACCAGTCGCATCGGCCATCCGAACCTTGATCTTAGCCTGCACGTGAACTAATTTTTGCTGATAGGCTAAAATCGCCTCATTCTTACCAGCAAAGATCTTATCTTCGCCAGTCATGCCGGTCTTAATAGTGGTCAGGTAGTAACAACCCCAGACCATATCCAGACGAGGAGCAACGATTGGTTCGCCGGAAGCTGGCTTCAAGAGGTTGTGTGAGCTACGCATAATCTCTGAGACTTCGAAGCGAGCCTCGGCTGATAGCGGTACATGAACGGCCATCTGGTCACCATCGAAGTCAGCGTTAAAGGCCTGACAGACCAGAGGGTGAACTTGAATCGCCTTGCCTTCGATCAGCACCGGTTGAAAGGCCTGAATGCCTAGGCGGTGTAGAGTGGGCGCGCGGTTTAACATAACGTAATAGTTAGTGGTCACCTGTTCGAGAATATCCCAAACCTCTGGCGCACCCCGTTCGATCATTCGGGTTGCGTTCTTCACGTTGTGAACAAAACCGTCATTAATAAGACGAGAAACAACAAACGGCTTAAAGAGCTCGAGGGCCATAACTTTAGGTAGGCCACACTGATGCAGCTTTAAGCTCGGACCAATGACGATAACCGAACGACCAGAGTAGTCAACGCGCTTACCTAACAGATTCTGTCGGAAACGACCCTGTTTACCACGCAGCATGTCTGAAAGTGAACGCAGTTTGCGAGTAGTGGCCGTTGCTGTCGCACCACGCGAACGTCGGGCCGAGTTATCGATCAGGGCATCAACTGCCTCTTGTAGCATGCGCTTTTCGTTGCGCTGGATAACTTCTGGTGCACCCTGAGCGATTAAACGCTTGAGTCGGTTGTTGCGATTAAGCACCCGTCGATAAAGATCGTTCAGGTCAGAGGCGGCAAAACGACCACCGTCGAGCTGGACCATCGGTCGCAAGTCAGGAGGAATGACCGGTAATCGGCTCATCAAGAGCCAAGATGGGTGCATCCCGGCCTCTTGCATGTCGGTTAAGCTGCGAAGGCGCTTCATGTGCTTACGGCGATTGGCACCTTCGGTTCGCTTAATCTTATCGTTCAGTTCGGCGACGATATCTTCAAGATTCATCTTGGAAAGTAGTTCGTGAATCGCCTCAGCCCCGATACCAACTCGAACAATCTGGCCGTATTTCAACGACAGATCGTGGTACTTGCTTTCAGTAATAACTTTACGAACAGTTAACTGATCGATCTCTTGCTTTGTCTCTTTGTAGAGAGCGTCAAGTTGAACTTTTTGCATCTCTGAAACTTGGCCAAGCGCCTCTTTGTATTCCTGTTCGAGGCGAACCATCGAGTCTTTGCGAACCTCTTCATTGACCTCTAAGATAATCAAACCGGCAAAGTAGGCCACCTTTTCGAGATCAGAGACGGTAATATCTAGTACCGAACTGAGAGTCGAAGGGATGCCACGCAAATACCAGATATGAGTTACAGGAACAGCTAGGTCGATATGTCCCATTCGTTCACGACGAACCGAGGCTCGAGTGACTTCGACGCCACATTTATCGCAGATTACGCCCTTATAGCGAATCTTTTTATACTTACCGCAGTAACACTCCCAGTCCTTGGTTGGACCAAAGATGCGCTCGTCAAAGAGACCTTCACGCTCTGGTTTCTGGGTGCGGTAGTTAATCGTCTCTGGTTTGGTAATCTCACCATAAGACCAATTTAAAATGTCGTCAGGAGAAGCGATCGAAATTCGAACGGCATCAAAATCAGTAGTCTTGGGCAGCTCTTTAAGATTTTGGATATTGCGGGGGTTAGATTGCATAGCCATCTCCTTTATTCCATCACTTCTTCGTCAAGGGCGACGGGTGGATTGATTTCTTGACCGACTAATAGTTCAGTCGTCTCTTCGTCTTCGCTAACTGCCATGGCCTCATCGGTGGTGGCCTCGGTTTCGTGAGCTGCCTCTTCGATGACTTCTGGTCGCTCGATGATCGGTTCATCAGAGATGATCTTCTCACCAGCCTGTGTCAGCAGTTCAACGTTCAGACCAAGAGCCTGCAACTCACGCATCAAGACGTAAAAGCTAGCTGGAATAGAAGGTTTCTGAATTGGCTCACCCTTGATAATCGACTCATAGGCCTTGCTTCGGCCAACGATATCGTCGGATTTAATGGTCAGCATCTCCTGTAAGGTATGAGAGGCGCCATAGGCTTCGAGAGCCCAGACTTCCATTTCGCCAAAACGCTGGCCACCAAACTGAGCCTTACCACCGAGTGGCTGTTGAGTTACCATCGAGTATGGACCAGTCGAACGAGCGTGCATCTTGTCATCGACTAAGTGGATTAGCTTCATGATGTAATTAATACCGATGACGGTCTCTTGATCTAGGGCCTCACCAGTGCGGCCATCGTAGAGTTGAATTCGACCGCTGACCGGTAAACCGGCTTTTTTCAGCTCTGATTGAATCATCTCGAAAGGCACACCGTCAAAAACCGGTGTCGCCACTTTGTAGCCGAGCTGATCGGCGGCCCAACCGAGGTGTGTCTCGAGAATCTGACCAAGATTCATGCGTGAGATAACGCCCAGTGGGTTTAAGATAATATCAACAGGTCGGCCATCAGGAGTGAAAGGCATCTCTTCTTCGGGCAAAATCTTCGAGATAACACCCTTGTTACCGTGTCGACCGGCTAGTTTGTCACCGACAGCAATCTTGCGGAGCTGAGCGACCGAAACTTCGATCTTTTGAGAAACTCCGTTTGGCAGCTCATCGCCTGCGTCCTTGGAGAAGGTCTTAATTTCAATGACCTTGCCACGCTCGCCATGCGGCAAACGCATCGAGGTGTCTTTAACGTCTTTGGCCTTTTCACCAAAAATAGCGCGCAGGAGCTTTTCCTCTGCTGATAGCTCGGTTTCACCCTTGGGGGTAATCTTACCGACCAAGATATCGCCAGGCGCTACTTGGGCACCGATACGGACTACACCATCTTCGTCGAGATTGGCCAAAGCATCTTCACCGACATTAGGAATGTCGCGAGTAATCTCTTCGGGGCCAAGCTGCGTGTCGCGAACTTCGAGCTCATACTTTTCGATATGAATCGAGGTAAAGCGATCATCTTTGACTAAACGGCTAGAAAGAATAATGGCATCTTCGTAGTTGGCACCATGAAAGGACATGTAAGCCACTAACAGGTTCTGACCCAAGGCTAGCTCACCGTCCTCGGTGGCTGATGAGTCAGCGATGACTTGACCTTTTTTAACCTTGTCGCCGACCTGAACCGAAGGACGCTGATTGATACAGGTACCTTGGTTAGAGCGGACAAACTTTTCTAAATTATATTTCTGCTCGCCATTTTTACCACTAATCACAATCTGATTAGCCGAGGCAGCGATGACTTCGCCATCTTCGTTGGCCATAATCAGCTGACCAGAGTAACGGGCGGCCTCGCCCTCGATACCGGTTCCGACTACAGGAGACTGCGGTCGAATCAGTGGCACGGCCTGTCGTTGCATATTCGAACCCATCATCGAGCGAGCCGCCTCATCGTGCTCAACGAAAGGAATCAAAGCGGTAGTGATCGAAACGATCTGCTTTGGCGAAACATCTGCATATTGAATCTTGCTGACCTCTTGGAGTGAAGGTTCGCCATGAAAACGAACAATCTCGCGCTTATTGACGAAGAAACCTTGATCATCAACATCGGCCGAGGCTGGGGCGATGACCATCTTGTCATCGTTAGCCGCGTCCAAATAAACGATCTTGTCGGTGACCCGACTGCGTCCTTCGTGCTGCTCGACGACACGATACGGTGTCTCGAGGAAACCATAATCGTTAACCCGGGCGTAAGAAGAGATCTGACCAACCAAGCCAACGTTAGGACCTTCTGGGGTAGCGA
>CAZQGJ010000030.1:0-11918 GCA_964592905.1 uncultured Candidatus Saccharibacteria bacterium
CCGGGCTCGAGGGAGAGGCCAGCGGCTCGAGCGTGTCCGCCAAATTTAATTAAATGCTGACTAGTTGCCTCGAAAAGCGTAACTAAGTTATACGGTTCAGGTGCTCGGGCCGAACCGCGAGCCAACTTGAGCTCGGCATTAACCGAGAGAACCATGACCGGACGACAATATTTTTCGAGTAATCGCGAGGCGATTAACCCCAGTATGCCCTCGGGCCAATCGGGCGAGGGTGCGCTGATGACGATCGCCGAGGGAAGATCGGACCAACTAGCGATCAGTGCCTCGGCCTGGCGAATGGCGGCCTGAGTCTTGGCCTGGCGCTCGAGATTGTGCTGTTCAATCTGTTCGGCTAACGCCTCGGCCTCGTGAATATCGGTGGACATTAGGAGTTGTAAAGGTAATTGGGCCGCACCCAGACGCGAGGGCGCGTTCAGCCTCGGGCCAAGCTGCCAGGCGACTTTGGCCGACTCGAGCTCGGGTAAAGCGGTTAAACCGGCTCGGTTGATTAAAGCGCGTAGACCCGGTCGTCGGGTTTTGGTCAGAACCAATAAGCCGTAATGGGCTAAGATACGATTAGCCCCGGTCAACGGTACCAAATCGCAGATGGTGGCGATCGCCACTAAATCAAGATCCCATTTGAGTTGACTCTCGTCAAACTGACCAGAGCGTCGCACGATTAGTCGTGTTAACTGCCAAGCTAAACCAGCGGCGGCCAAGTCACGGTCGGGGCTTGTTTCGCCAGCTTGTTTGAGATTGACGACGATCGCCGCATCGGGAAAGCTACTCTCGACCGGTAGATGGTGATCGATGACAATCGATTGTAGGCCGTGGGCGGCAGCCTCGGCCAGTTCGCTTCGACTAGTGATGCCGCAATCGACGGTAATTAAGAGCTTGACCGAGTGAGCAATTAACCGGTCGATGACTAATTGGTTGAGGCCGTAACCCTCGTGCCGTTCAGGAATGATGATGTCGAATAAATTAGCGCCCAGGCGTTTTAGCCAATGGCCCAGGAGGGCGGCGGCCGGAGTGCCGTCGTGATCGTAATCCCCAAAGATAGCGATTGGTTGGCCGCTTTGGATAACCGAGAGGATTAGACCGGCCGCCGCCTCGGCATTTAAAATTAAACTCGGATCACTCAGTCGCTCGTACTCTGGGTGTAAGAATTCGGCCTGAGCCTCGTCGGTTAAATAACCGCGACCAAGTAAGATCGCCTTTAAGAGATCGGACGACTGTCGTTTCGGCCAGCTCCATCGCCTGGCTTGGCGATCAACTTGACTGGCCGCGACTAAATCCGCAGCTTCCAGCGTAGCTGAGGTCGCAAGCGGAGCGGCGAGTGAAGCGGCGGTCTCGTGCGAATTTCCGAGCGGGGCGGCGGTCTCAACCAAATCCGCAACCTTGAGCGGAGCCAAGGTCTCGAGCGGAGCGGCACCCTCAACCACAGGATCGGAACTATCGGCGGGATGGACTATACTTTTTGAATCAGATGTCGACATAGGCCTATCATAACACGACCTAGCGGTAGTAAACCCAACCTCGAACGCGTAAATCTAAATATTCTTTAATTTCTGGCTTAGTTTCGAGGATTTTCCCCAAGGTCGTCAGTTGAGCCGAGAGTGGCCGAGTCGTCTCGAAGAGTAGACGATACGGTTGGTTGGTCAGGACCACGATACTAAAGGTCGTCTCATCGATCTCGACTGCCTTGACCTCGATACCACGCGAGGCCAGCTCGGTTTTAAGTTGATTAACAAAGCTGATAAAGCCACTCCTGACCGTAATCTTGCCGAGCTCAACCGGTAGATTGCGACGATCGCTGACCAGCACGGCCGGTAATTCGGCGGCTAAGGCCAGCTGATCCTCGATCAGAGTCGGGGCGGCGCGATAGGCCAAGCCCGTTTGATCTAAGGTGTAGAGAGTCTGACCAGCGCGCCAAATCAGAGCTGGCTGACGCAACTCTAGGTCTAGCTTCAGCGTTTGTGGTAGTCCTTTGCTCAACTTGACGCTCGCCAAACTACTATCGAGGGTTAAGAGTTTGGCCTCGAGAGTGGCCGTCGGCAGTTTAAAGATATTCGTCCCGCGCCAGCGCTCGAGCTCTTGGACTAATTCTGGCGCTAAACCGCTCGGCTGAATAATAGTTTGAACCTGCCAAAAGGCTCCATACATCAGCCACAGCCAGAGCCCCATCAGGCTGAATAAACCAACTAAAATCAACAGTCCTCGGCGACTCCACCAACGCGGGCCAAGATCGGGCTTAATCTCGGGCGTGGTCAACGAGAGCGGCTGTTGCCACTGAAGCCGGCGTTTGTCTCGTCGAGCCCGACGCTCTGTCGAGCCGAACTGTCCGCTCCGTAAAATGGGCCGGTCGTAACCAGTGGGTTGAGGGCGAAAGCTGGCTAAAAACTGCCGCCAAGCCGGCTCTGAAGAGAGGGATTTTTTTCTCATGGCTCTCGATACGGTTTAGCCAGCCAACTCGGGGTCATGCGTGGCAGTTTAGCCTTGGCCTCAGTCGGCGAGGCGGCCAACGCCAAACTGGCTAGCTCCATACGCATACTTTGTGACCCTTTAATCAGGATAACATCGCCACTACGAAGCTCATTTTTGAGGATCGAGGCGGCGGCCTCAGCCGATTGATAGCTCTCACGGCTACCGGCCTGACGATAACGCCGACCAACCGTAATTAAGCGGTCAGCCCGCGAACTGGCGTAATCGATAATCTGACGGTGCGCGGTGCGCTCAGCAGCGCCGATCTCTAACATATCGCCAAGTAGGGCCCAATGTCGCTTGCCGGGGCGAGCGGCTAAATAGTCAAGCGCTAACTTAACACTATCGAAAGCCGAGTTGTAACTATCGTCGATGATCACCGAGCGGTTGACTCCGGCTAGCTCGATCAGGCGGCCCTTGATCGCCGGTCGACTCTTGATCGCCTGACGAATCTGTTGATTCGATAAACCAAAGTATTGACCGATCTGCCACAGGGCCTCGTCAATGGCGGCCAAGCCGGTTGACTCTAGTTGGCGAATCGGTGCCGCGGCCAACTTAGTTAAGATCTTTTTAATCTGGGCCGACTCGTGCCGGTTAAAGATCACCAGCCCGTCTGCCGGGACAGCGGCCAAGAGCTGGCCCTTTTCCTCGGCGATCCTGGCTGGCGATTCGAGATAGAGCAGATGTTGACCTTGACCGATCCAGCTCATAACGGCCACCGTTGGCCGAGCGATCTTGAGCAGATCGGCCATATCGCCAAAGCGATCGACCCCATATTCGAGCACCAGATATTGCGGTAAGTGGGTCAGACCCAGGATTAAACTCCAGGCCCGAGCCTGGGCCTGCCACCAAGCGGTGAACCATCCCCAAAGGCCGGCCGGCGACTGATCGAATCCGAGGCTGGCCAAAGCCAAGCCTAAACTAGAGTTAAGGTTGTGGCTGCCGCCGCCAGTGACGGTGAAGCCGGCCGTGGCCAACAGATGGGCAATCGCCACGCGCATCGAAGTTTTGCCGACGCTACCGGTAATCCCAATAATCACTGGTCGTTGTCGGCGAATAGCCAGACCGGCGACAGTGGTGATAGACCAAAAATACCAATGTTCGATTATGGCCTTCATATACCTTCAATTATAGCATTGTTTGTCGGGGCTGAATCTGTTATACTTCCTGCGATGAAACGAATTAAACTCAGCCACCAACCCTCAGAATGGTCGGCCGCCCTGGCCCAAGCTCGACAGCAATTGCTCTCGGGCGGCTTAGTCATCTATCCAACCGAGACCGTTTATGGTTTGGCCGCCTTGGCTAGCTCAGAGGTTGCTATCGACAAGCTCATCAAGTTCAAAGCGCGTCCAGTCGGTAAAGGCATCAGTTTACTAGTCGCAGGACAGACGATGGCGGGTCAACTAACCGATCTCGCGAGCAATGCCGGCGCCAGCACCCTGAATTTAATGAATCGCTATTGGCCCGGTCCGGTCACTCTGGTCGTCCAGCCTTGGCCATCGGCTAAGATCGATTCGCGTCTCTTGGCCGAAACCGGTTCGCTCGGCTTGCGACAGAGCAGTCATCCGTTGGCTCAGGCCTTGATCGAACAGGTTGGAGAGCCGATCACCGCCACCTCGGCCAACAAGGCCGGGCAACGACAGCCACGCTCTATCGAACTGGCGTTAGCCCCACTCTCAGAATCTCAGCTTGAACTGATCGATCTAGTCCTAGACTGGGACGAGCTACCACCAAATCCACCCAGTACCGTCATCGATACCACCAGCCTCTCCCCTCAGGTGCTTCGGCGTGGTCAAATCGAATTGGGTGACCAGTCCACCTCGACAGAAACTACAGAAACTATCGAATCAGTTGAGAGGCTAGATGATTGGGTCGCCAGTTGGCTCAACCGCTATCAGGGCTGGCTTGGCGAACAGCCAACAATTTTAGCCCTCGACGGCCCGATGGGAGCTGGCAAAACGACCCTAGCTAACTCTCTTGGTCGATTACTTGAGGCCGATAGCGTCGTCAACTCACCGACCTATACATTAGTCAAAGAGTATCGTCTGGCTCGCTGGCCAAAGCTACCCAAATTAGTCCATCTCGATTGTTTTCGACTCAAGCGAGCCGAGGATTGGCTGACGCTCAATCTGTTTGACTATGTTCAGTCCGACAGTCTAGTAGTCTGTGAGTGGCCAGAGCTCGTCGAGGCTGCCTGGACTGATCCGACTTGGTTAATTATTAAAATCAGTCTCAGCGGTCAGGGCGATCAGCCACGACAGTTGGTTGTGACCGATAATTTAGCAGAACTGACCCGGTATCGGCTCAAGCAGGATTCTCAATGATTATCGTTGGCATCGACACTAGCTGTGACGAAACCTCGATCGGCGTAGTTCGCGATGGCCAGATTATTGCCAATATTATTTCGAGTCAAGTCGCCCTCCACAAAGCTTGGGGCGGCGTGGTGCCGAGTTTGGCCAAAGTCGCTCACCAAAAACGCCTACCGGTCGCCTGGCGTCGAGCCCTACTCAAGGCCAAGATCGAGGCCTCGGATATCGATATCATTGCCGTCACTCAAGGACCGGGTTTAGCCATGGCGCTCGAGACTGGCATAGCGTTTGCCCAAGCGCTCGGCAGAACTCTGCATAAACCGGTTATCGGTATTAATCACCTGCACGGCCATCTGATGACCGCCTGTCTCGAGGCAGATTTAACCTTTAATTCACCTGCCCTACCCGCCTTAGTGGCGCTAGTTTCTGGTGGCCATACCGAGCTCCTCTCGGTTAGCGCCGACCCCGTCAGGCTACACCAGTGGCAAGTTACCAAACTCGGGCAAACGCTCGATGACGCCTGTGGCGAGGCCTTTGACAAGGCTGCCATCATGCTCGAGCTCGGCTATCCGGGCGGCGCCCTGGTGGCTCGCTTAGCCGATCAAGGCCAGGCGAAACGCTATGCACTGCCGATTCCGATGCTCAAAAATCCGACTTTAGACCTCAGCTATTCTGGCCTCAAAACCGCCTTGCTCTATCTGATTCAAAAGCTCGAGAGCGAAAACCAACCGCTCAAAGCCGATCAGATTCGCGACCTGGCCGCCGCCTTTCAGGATCGGGCCTTAACTGCCCTGATCAATAAACTAGAGCTGGCTCTGATGCGTCAACCCGATCACTATCGTTCGCTCTGGCTAGTCGGTGGTGTGGCCGCTAATCGACAGCTGAGACTTCGCTTGCGACGACTAGCTAAACGCTTTGACCTGAGCGCCCACTATCCGCCGAATCGTCGCTTGACCGGCGACAACGGCGCCATGATCGCCTTAGCTGCCTGGCAGTTAACAGAGCTCTCAACCGAACCCTTTATTCCACCGACCGCCGCCGAGCTCGATCGACTGCCTAATCTCTCGAGCCAACTCCTATCTATTCCGGCTCTGGCTGCAACCGCTCGTCAGAGTGTAGCTCAAAAGCCAGCTGGTCGTTCTGATGGAGAAGCACATTCTCCCATTGACCGTAACAGATAAAGTTCGGCTCTAACCAAAGATCGAACTTTTTAGCCACGGCCCGTTGCAGCTCAAGCGTTAAGGTCATAATATCGCTCGTTCGCGAGGCACCCAGACCGGCCGTATGCGTCAGAATAAAATTAGGCTGCTTAGGGACTAACTTAGCTCGACCCTGAACTAAGCGTTTCGTTTCGACTTGACTCAAATATCGCTCGGCCGGTTGCCCCTGATAGGCTTTAAAAACTGGCCCAAGTGAGGGTAAGGTCAACGGCCAGGCGGCTCGATTCTGCTGACTAAAATGTTGAATCTTCCGCATGATCTCTTCTTTTTTATTGCGCGAGAGTTGAAGCGTCACGGTTAAGATCACGGGTAATTCAGGCGTCTCGGTTAGATCTAATCGGTTAGCCAAGACCCGCGTCAGACGTGAGCTCATCTCGGAATAATCCATAAACTGCGCCGGTTGCGTCACGATCTGACCATCGGGCATCAGAACGGTTACTGACTTGACTATTTGACTCAGCGAGACACCGTTGGCCTGACGATTCATGACGGCCGCACCGCCTACTGTGCCGCGTAAGCCGGCTAAAAACTCCAGTCCAGTCAAATCGCGACTGGCCGACTCGACGATCAGCCGTTGCATTAAGACTCCAGAGTCAGCGATGACCTGACTCTTGGTCACATCGATCGAGAGCCGTTTAGTGCGGTTGATAATCACCAAACCGGCGAAGCCAACATCAGAGAATAAGACCCCACTCCCCTGCCCAATCACTACATACTCAAGTTTGAGCCGACGCGCCAGATTAACCGCATCGATTAGCTCCGCCAATGTTTCGACGGTCAAGAGATGGTCAACGACCCCGCCAGCCAGGGTGATCAGTTGATCGCGAATAATAACATGGTGCCGATAGCGCTCGCCAAAGCTGGCCTTGAGCGCACTATTTTCCATCGGTCTGTTTTAGCCATTGGAGCGGTCGAGCCGCCTCATCAAACTGACCAACTAAAACGATCTCCGGCTCGAGCCGGATACCAAATTTGGCCTGAACAGAGCGCTGAGCCAAAAGCATCAGCTCAATTATATCGCTGGCCTTGGCCTGACCTTGGTTAATAATAAAGTTAGCGTGTTGGTCATAGATCGTGGCGCCGCCGCAAACTCGGCCCTTAAGACCAACCTGATCGATGAGATAGCCGGCCGCTCCGGTTGGTAGATTATGCTTTAGTCGCTCCGCCTCGCTAATATTCTTAAAGGTCGAACCGAGTGAGCCTTGTTTTGGTTGCATCGCCGCCTTGCGCCTGACCCACTCGCGGAAGGTTTTTTCGGCCCGTTCGATCTCGAGCTCGGTTGATTGAGTTAAGAGTAAATCAGTTGACAGAATGATTTCGCCGCTCTGATGAAAGCGGCTAATATCGTAACCAAACCCAACCTGTTCTGGGCTGTAATAGACTAATTGACCGGCTTGATTAAGGGCCGTCACCTGATGAACCCGTTCCGCCAACAGATGCGTGCCGCCATGGATATTATTCCAAACCGCGCCACCGAGAGTGCCGGGGATACCACCGAACCACTGCAAGCCGGATAGATTCCGGTCGAGCGTCTTGACGATCAGGCCAGTCAGGTTAGTGCCAGATTCGACCCGAACGACCGTCTCGCCTGGTCGCTCGGCGTAGTCAAGATCAGCAAACTGCAGATACTGCTGACTTTGGTACTCGACATAGCGACCGGCTTTTTGATACGGGTCGGACCAACTCAGCTCTTCGATCTGATCCTTGGACTCTGCCGATTGGCCATGACTAAAGATTATCTGATTAGCCTGATGACGAATGACTAAACCGGCAAAACCGCTATCGGCAAAGAGGGTGTTACTACCACCGCCCAACAGATGATACGGTATATCGAACTGCCAGACGACTTTCATCGCCTGAATCAGCTCAGCGGTGGTCTTGGTGGTCAAAAAATAGCGGGCCGGACCGCCGACGCGCATGGTTGAGTACTTGGCTAACGGCTCGTCAAAAAGTAGGCCGGGCAAGAGCTGACTGAGTTGAGCCTGGATAGCTGACTGTTTATCTAAACTATCCATGCAAGATCGCCTCGGCAACCTGGTAGATCTGCCCTGCCCCCATGGTGATCAAGACCTGATCGGGCCGTAACTGACTTTCGAGATAAGCTTGAAGCTCGGCCATCGAGCGATAAACGACCTCGGCCTGACTGCGCTCCTTGAGGACGGCCACAAAATCAGCCGTGGTGAGCTGACCGCGAGTTTCGCGGGCCGAGGCAAAGATATCGGTCACTACTAACAGATCGGTGCCATCAAAGGCCCGACTAAACTCATCGAGCAAGGCTTCGGTTCGCGAAAAGGTATGGGCCTGAAAGGCGACAATCAGGCGAGCCTTGGGAAAGGCCTGACGAGCGGCTTCGATAGTTAGTCGACAGGCCGTCGGGTGATGAGCGTAGTCATCGATAATCCAGGTGCCTTGACGCTGTCCGAGATACTCAAACCGTCGCTTGACGCCCTGAAACTCGGCCACTACCGCCGGTAAGCGCGAGATTAGTTCTGATTGCGATTGCGCCTTGGTGAAGAGTTGGCGCAAAGTTAAATAAGCCAAACTAGCATTGGCCTGATTATACTGCCCCGGGAGCCGTAAACTGAACTCGATTGAGTCCTTCTCGCCACTTAACGGCACCAGAGAGAAATTCAAGGGTTGGTCCAGATCGCTCTTCAGCTGCCAAAAGCTTGGCTGGTATGGCGACCAACGCGCCGCCAGCTCGGCTGTGGGTGGCTCGCTGACTAAACAGATCAACTGAATATCAGCTGTTTGTCGAGCCTCGAGTCCGGCTAACACTGCCTCGACAGTCGTCGAGAGTTCAAGATTGGTAATCAAGGTCGCACCGGGGCGTAATCGTGCAATCAACCGGCTAAAGGCCGCCTGGCAATCGGCTAGAGTTGGATAGATATCTGGGTGATCGTGCTCGATATTATTGATCAATAAGATCTCTGGATTAAGATCGAAAAATTTAGCTCGGCGATCGGTTGGTGACTTCGCATAATCATCAGCCTCGATCACTAGCCACTCCCCTTGACCATAGGCGCCGTTTGCCTCGAGACCGGGAATCTGGCTGGTGCCGATAATATAGCCAGGCGCCTGTTCGAGCGCGACTAATGAACGGGCGATCATCGCCGTAGTCGTTGTTTTACCGTGCGTGCCGGCAACTGCGATCACTCGTTTTGATTGAGCTAACTCTGCCAAGGCTTCGGAGTAATATTTAACCGGTATATCGAGTTCGAGCGCTGACAGGACTAGCGGATGATCGAGCTTAAAGGCCGCCCCAACGACGACCAAGTTTGGCCGCTCTGCCGGATCGTTCCACTGACTCAGCCAATCCTCTTGAGTTTGGTTTTCCCAGGCTAAAATCGGTATCTTCGCCGCCTCGAGAACGGTATCGGTAATAAACTTCTCTTGACTATCGGCGCCACTGACTTGGTAACCAGCTTCTTGAGCCATAATGGCCAAAGCTGACATGCCGACTCCTTTAATACCGATGAAAAACCATCGCTCCATTGTTATCCTTTCTGCCATGGTTGGAGTAGCTCGACGATGCGATCGATCGTCTTGGGTGTCGCTAATTTGTAGATATTACGACTCAGCTCCTGTCGACGCTCTGGCTTAGACAACAGAGACAAAATCTCTTGGGCTAACCGGTCAGGTTGAGCCTGTAAGTCAGCCTGTTCGAGATAGATAATCGCCTCGCGCTGCCAAAAGTAACGCGCATTAGCCCGTTGATGATCTTGGGCCGCCGTCGGCAAGGGGATCACCAAACTGGGTTTACGCCAACTCGCTAATTCAGCCAAGCTATTAGCACCGGCTCGACTGACGACTATCGTCGCCTCGGTCAGAGCCTGATAATACTTCTCGGCGGTTAAAGTTGACAGTAGTCGATAGCGATCTGGGGCTAATGATAAGCCCTCGCTTGCCGTCTGGACCCGTGCGTAATCAAACTGACCAGTCAGATGCGTTACCGCTAGCTCTTCAGTTAATTTAGGCAGCGCCTCTAAGATTAAGCTGTTCAGGGCAACCGCCCCTTGAGAGCCACCGATGACCATCAGGTTAGGCAGTCGAGAACCAGTGACCGGCCGTGACGGCTGTTGAGGCAACGGTTGTTGGCGTAACGGTTGGCCGACAAAATTGAGTTTAGCTCGCCACTGGTTAGGATAGGTCGAGACCGGGTAGCCAACCAAGACCAGACGGGCGAGTCGCGCGATCAGGCGATTCGTTAAGCCGAGCTCGGCATCGCTCTCGTGGGCGATTAACGGCTTACCAAAAAGCCAGGTCATCATCGCCATCGGTAGCGCCAAGTAACCGCCCTTAGTCAAGATCAATCGCGGTTGGTATTTAAGGATTAAACCGAACGCCTGTAGTAGGCCTAGACCAAACTTAGCCAGTTCTAGCGGCAGTCGCCAGCTAAAATAGCGCGGCCACTTACCGGCCAGCACCGAGACGGTGGCCACTTTAGTCTCGGCGACTAACTGTTTTTCTAAGGCCGAATAGCCGGTAATGACAATCGGTCGCCAGCCGGCCGATTTCAAGGCTGGCACCAGCGCCAAGAGCGGGACCAGATGTCCACCACTGCCGCCACCAACTAAAAAGATAATCGGTTTAGGTGTCGACTGGGCCTTGGCCATCTTAATCTCTACCCTCTTGAAACTTCGAGATATTCAAGAGTACACCGATGGCGGCCAAGGTTACTACGAGCGAGGTACCGCCGCCCGAGATAAAGGGCAAGGTAACGCCGGTGACCGGCAAGAGATTAAGGGCGGCCCCGACATTAACAAAGGTTTCGAAGACGATCCAGATCGTAATACCGGTAGCGATCAGCCGACCAAAGAGATCAGGGGCGCGCCTGGCGATGGCCAGACCACGCCAAGCCAGAAAGAGAAAGGCCAGCAGGATTAAACTGACGCGTAAAAAACCGAGCTCTTCGGTCATAATAACAAAGATCGAATCGGTGTGGGCCTGAGGCAAATAAAGAAACTTCTGGCGCGACTGGCCGAAGCCCAGGCCCAACCAGCCACCGCTACCGATGCCGAGTAAAGATTGACAGATCTGATAACCCTCGGCCTGACAGTCCGGGGTCGGATCCAAAAAGGTGGTTAAACGAGCCAATCGGTACGGAGCGATACGGATCATCGCCATTAGGACCGCCACAGCCCCAACTGCTCCGAGGACGATCTGTGTCCAGGCAGCACCGGCGGCAAAAAACATCGCTGCCGCAATCGCTACGATAATCGTTAAGGTCCCTAGATCAGGTTGCAAGATTAACAGAGTCGCCACTAAGCCGATTAGGGTCAAGAAAGGTAAGAAACCGGCGCGCCAACGGGCGACATTAGCCCCTTGCGACTCAAACCAAGCCGCCAAATATAGAGTCAAGGTCAGCTTGGCGATCTCGGCCGGTTGAAAGTTAATCGGTCCCAGATAGATCCAGGCCCTAGCCCCACCTAATTCGCGACCGATTCCTGGCATAAAGACTAAGATTAAGAGCGCAATGGTCGCAATTAATAACGGATAGGCATACTGACGATAGAGGCGATAATCGATCATCGAGACCACACCCATGGTCACTAAACCGATGACAGCGTAGATGACCTGGCTACGCAGATAATAAAACTCGTGGCCGTAGCGCTCGAACGACAGCACGACCGAGGCCGAAGAGACCGAGAGAATGCCGATGACGACGAGAGCAAAGACGGTCATGGCTACACCCATGTCGATTCTGGGTCGGGCGGTAATGCGGGGAAAAGCTCGGCTCATAATTGTTGCTCCAGAGCTTTCGCCGCCGCCCTGAACTGATCGCCACGATCGCTCGCATTCTTAAAGGCATCAAAGCTCGCCGCCGCTGGCGAAAGTAAGAGATAATCGGCCTGTTTTTCTTGCGCTAACCGGACTAATTCCGGTAAGGCCGTTACTAAATTCTGATTAA
>CAZQGJ010000031.1:0-10763 GCA_964592905.1 uncultured Candidatus Saccharibacteria bacterium
TACGCTTAATCTGGATTTCGACCGTTTGACCGGCCTTGGTCTGCAGCTGTTCGATTAAGCTCTCTCGATTAATAATCGCCTGGCCATCAAGCTTAAGGAGGCGATCACCGGCGAGTAAGCCGAGCCGTTCGCCCGGACTGGCTACCTCGACAGCTTCGATCTCAACTTTAGGGGAAATAATGGCTAGCGGGACCTCGTTTGGCGGCGTCATCAGACCCGGCCAACCAAAAAGCAAACCAAGAATAATAATGACATAGGCTAACAGAGCGTTCATCGTCACGCCGGCGAGAATAATTTTAGCCCTGATCTGCCATGGCTGATGGGCGTAAGATCGAGGGTTCTTCTTGAGGCTGGCATCAGGGTCATCGCCCTCGCCCAGCATCTTGACATAGCCACCGAAAGGAATCAGGTTCAAGGCGTATTCCGTCTCGCCAACCTTTTTGGCCCAGAGACGGGGCGGAAAGCCAAAGGCAAACTCACTGACGAGTACATTGGCCCGCTTGGCCGCCAGAAAGTGCCCAAGTTCATGAATAAAGATCAATAGACCAAAGATAAAAACAAAGACAATTAGTGCTAGCCAGTCAATGCCCACGCGGCCTCCTTTAGTTCATCATAACAACTGACGTTAAATAGTGCGAACTTCTTCTGTTTTACGAGCGACCAAAGTTTCGACCGCTTGATTCATCTGCTCGGTTAATCGATCGAGCTCTTTTTCAGCGCTGGCCAAGAGATCTTCGTTAAGCTCGCCGCGCTTAGCCTGGGCCTGAGCCGCCTCTCGACCCTCTTTGCGTAGATTGCGCAAGGCGATCCGCGTCTCTTCTGCCATCTTGCCGACTAGCTTGACTAGCTCGTCGCGTCGCTCTTGAGTCATCGCCGGGATGATCAGGCGGATCAACTGGCCATCGTTGATCGGATTAAAGTTACGACCGCTATCGCGTAAAGCTGCCTCGATCGCCCCTAGTAAACCGCGGTCCCAAGGGGTAATCACTAACTGATTGGCTTCGGGCACGCTCAAGGTAGCCACACTCTTGAGTGACATCGGCTGTCCGTATTGCATGACCTGGATATCTTCAACGAGCATCGCTGTGGCTCGGCCAGTTTGAATAGTTTTGAGGCGTTCGCCAAGCTCGTCAACTAGAGCCTGAAACTCAACTTTTGTCGGCTGATGATTCATGTGATCTCCTTTGATCGATTATTGTCAGTATACGCTTCTTTAGTTTGGTTGAGGACCAAGTCGAGGTTTTCGCCTGTTCCAGTCGCACAATCTGACAATCTAACCCGTGTTGGGCCAGCTCTTTGGCTAACTCCAGCTCATCGAAGCGTTGATCGTAGCCCAAAGCGATAATGGCTGGCTTAATCGCCGCTACCGTCAGATAATAACGCGACGGATCGGTTTCAGTCGGGATGATTACCTCATCAACCCAATCGATTGCCTCAATCATTTCGGCCCGCTCCGAAGCTGTAAAGAGAGTCTCCCCTTTACTCTGATGAGCGACAGTATCGTTGGTGACGACCACGACTAAGCGGTCGCCCAAGGCTTTGGCCTGTTTTAAAAAAGAGAGATGACCGGGGTGCAAGAGGTCAAAGACCCCGGTCGCCATCACTGTCACACCACCGACGTGGCTCAAGATTACTCTCCGCCTAGTTCGTAACGTTCGAAACGCTCGATCACGATCTTCTCGCCGATCTTTTGGACCAAAGCGGTCAAGAGATCAGACATCGTTTGCGAAGGAGCTTTAATAAAAGGCTGAGCTAAGAGCTCCTCGACAGTTGCCGGTCGCATCGAAGCGATTTGCAAGGCGACTTCGTGGGCAAAATTGCGAAACTCTGGGTTACGAGCTACAAAATCTGTCTCGCAATTGACCTCGACCATGACGCCGATCTTGTTGTTATGAACATAGGTTTCAATCACGCCATCCGAGGCAGTTCGGTCGGCTTTTTTCGCCATGACCGAGGCGCCCTTGGCCTGGAGAATCGAGATCGCTTTCTCCATATCGCCGGCTGCTTCGACCAGGGCACGCTTAGCGTCCATCAGGCCGATACCGGTTCGTTGACGTAACTCTTTAACTTGACTAGCGGTAATCTCTTGATTCATTTAAGCCTCCTTAACTGTCTCGGCCACTGGCTCTGTCACTGGCTCTGTCGCTGGCTCGACGACGGACGATGTGTCGTCAGCCGTCTCAGCCTTGGCTGGCTCGGCCTGTGGTCGCTCGCGCAAAATGGCATCGACTAGAGTTTTGGTAATTAAGGCGATCGTTTGCTTGGCATCGTCGTTAGCCGGAATGGCGATATCGACGATCTCTGGGTTAGCGTTAGTGTCGGTCAGACCGATAACTGGGATACCCAAGCGTTTAGCTTCGGCAACCGCCGTGGCTTCGGCAACGATATCGATGACAAACATCGCATCTGGAGTCGTCTTCAGGTGTCGCATGCCGCCCAGCACCGAACTGGCCCGCTTGACCTTGTCGGTCAAGACGCGACGCTCTTTTTTGGTCAGGTTGTTAACTGTCGCATCTTCGAGACGAGCTTCGTTAGTGGCGAGGCTCTTGAGCGACTCTGCCACGGTGTCAAAGTTCGTCAAAAGACCGCCGGGCCAACGCTCGACGATATATGGTAAGTGAGCCCGCTCGGCCTCGGTTCGAATAATCTCGGCTGCTTGCGGCTTGGTACCAACCATCAGTAGAACCTTGCCCTGTTTGGCCCATTCGGTCACCGCTTTGATCGCCTGCTCGAGACCGGCCTGGGTCTGCTCCAGATTGATAATATAAATGCCCTCACGCAAACCATAGATGTAACCCTTGGCCTTAGGGTGAGAACGCTCGCGCTTGTGACCAAAGTGAGCGCCAGCTGCCATTAACTCTTTGAGGGTGGGAAGATTAGGACGAGTAGACATAAAACCTTTCATAGATAGGACTTGGCTGCGCCTATCGGCAGTTATTTTATTTTTAGTTAACCTTATTGGTTTAATTCGGTTTGCTTACGCAATCGAGCCTGAAACTTATCGACTCGGCGAGCGGTATCGATCAGCTTCTGTTTGCCGGTATAGAACGGATGGCAGACAGAACAGATTTCCACGCTGATAGCCGACAAGGTTGAACCGACGACAAAGCTATTGCCGCAGGCACACTTAACCGTGGCTTGATGATATTCTGGGTGGATCTTGGCTTTCATAAACTATTTCCTTTCAAACCGGGTCTGAGATGACTCAAAGCCAATATTTGAGCTCCAGGGATACGGTCAGCTATTAACAGGGTTAATTATAGAGTAAAGACTCGACTTTGACAAGCGCTAAGGTTGTCAATTCTCAAGATTTAAACTAGAATAAACCTGATGAAATACTTAGAAGAACTGGCAGAGCAGCTCCGCGAGCTCCAATCCCTCCAGGCCGAATCGGCCGACTCCGAGCTCAAGGCACTAGCCGAGGGCGAGATTCAGCGTCTGACTCAAGAGCTACGCCAAGCCCAACCAGATAACGAGCGCAACGTCATTCTCGAGATTCGCCCCGGCACCGGCGGCGACGAGTCTGAGCTCTTTGCCTCGGAGCTCTTTCGAATGTATCAGCGCTACGCCGAGCTGCATCGGCTTAAACTGCGCGTCCTCGATTCTAATATTAGCGAGCTCGGCGGTCTCAAGTCACTAACTGCCGAGATTACTGGTGATCGGGTTTATGAGCAGCTCAAATACGAAGGCGGTGTTCATCGGGTTCAGCGCGTTCCCAAAACCGAAAAGAGCGGCCGCATTCATACTAGCGCTGTGGCGGTCGTCGTCATGCCTGAAATTGAGGCCCGCGAGGTCCAGATCAAACCAGACGATCTCAAAATCGATGTCTATCGGGCCGGTGGTCATGGCGGTCAATCGGTTAATACCACCGATTCAGCCGTTCGGATCACTCACCTACCCACCGGGATTGTCGTTACTTGCCAAGATGAGCGCAGTCAGCTCCAGAACAAAACAAAGGCGATGAATATCCTGGCCTCTCGGCTGGCCGATCACTATCGGGCCGATCAGTCGGCGGCCAAAGGCGAGATCCGTCGCAGTATGGTTGGCAATGCCGATCGGAGCGACAAAGTTCGAACTTATAACTTTCCCCAAGATCGGCTAACCGATCACCGTATCGGACAAAGCTTCTTTAAATTAGATCGCATCATGGACGGCGAGCTCCGTCCAATTATCGAGGCGCTAATGTCGGCCGAGGCGGCTGAGCTAAGCCAATCAATCGCGGTCGACAGAACCATGCATGCCTAAGCTTGGCCAGTGGCTCTACCAACAAGAACAGGCTTGGCGAACGCTCAAAATTGCCGATGCCTACCCCGCCTGTCGCGAGCTAGCGGCTACCGTCCTCGACTGTCAACCTTCGACTCTCCCCGCCCTTTTAGACCATGAACTAACCGCATCCGAACTAGACTGGCTGACCGATGCCGCGGCCCGTCACACTGACGGCGAACCGATCGGCCGTATCTTAAAACAGATCCGCCTCTTCGATCGAACCTGGAATATTGCCGATCAGAGCCTAATTCCACGCGCCGATAGCTATCCGTTAATTCTGATGGCTAAGCGCGCCCTAGAACAATCGCCAACCACCGAGAAGCTAATCGAGCTAGGCACTGGTTGCGGCTGGCTTTTGATTCAACTCTTAGTCGAACTCGAAACCAATAATCTCAACGAACTTCGACTAATTGGCGGGAGCGATCTCGAGCCGATCGTCCTTGAAACGGCCGAACAAAACGCTAAGCGGCACCTCGCCCCAACCGTCGCGGACTCTCTTCAGTGGCGAGCCGGCAACCTAATCGAACCCTGGCCAGAGCTTCGCTCCGCCTCTCCAACATTCTCGAAAGCTTTATTGCCAACTTTAATTCTGGCCAACCTCCCCTACCTTAGCCAAAGCCAGTACGATACGCTTGAACCGAGCGTTAAAAAGCATGAACCAGCCGAGGCCCTAGTTGGCGGCCTCACTGGTAACGAGATTTATCTTCAACTAATCGAGGAGCTACTCAAGTTGCCAACGCCCGTCGATCTCATTCTAGAAACTAACTCTAGCAATCGGCCGGGCTTAATTCAGGCCATCCAACAATCAATCTCGGCACCCACCTTGATAGTAGAACACACCACAGAACCAAGTAGCCAGACGGAGTGCATCTGGCTACGATTCAATTATTCTAAAGCTTCGAGCGTCAGTTTGATCTCCTGACGCGCTTTGTCGCGCAGGATCAACAGCGTGACTTCGTCGCCAGGACTATATTCGGTTAAGAGACTGGCCAAGGGGCGCTGTTCATCGATCCGATCTTTGTTCATCTCTAGAATGATATCGCCCTCTTTGAGGCCGGCCTTTTCAGCCGGACCACCGGGGACAATACCGGGCTGATTTTCGCTGGCTCGGATTAAGGCGCCGCGGTCGATCGGCAGGCTCAAAGCCTCTTCGATAGCCTGATTAATCAGTAGATATCGCAATCCTAAGCGTGGACGAATAATCTTGCCAGTTTTGCGGACGGAATCGATCGCCTTTTTGATGCTGTTGACCGGGATGGCGAAACCAACCCCAACCGACGAACCGGTCGGCGAGGCAATCGCCGTGCTAATACCAACAACTTGACCCTTGATATTGACCAACGGACCACCCGAGTTACCGGGGTTAATAGTGGCATCGGTCTGAATCAGACCGCTCAGTTCAGCCGTGCCGGCCTCGAGCAAACGATTCTTACCCGAAACGACTCCGACCGAGACAGAGTTATTAAACTCGCCCAAGGCGTTACCGATGGCCAAGACCCACTGACCGACCTCGAGCGATTCTGAGTCGCCAAGCTCGATGACCGGCAGTCCGGTCGCCTCGATCTTTAAAATGGCTAAATCGGCATAGGGATCACGCGCCTTGACGGTAGCGTCATAGCTTTTGCCGTCTGCGAGGACAACTTTGAACTTTTCACCACCCTCTACGACATGCTTATTGGTGGCGATCAGGCCATCGCTAGTTAAGATAAAGCCAGTGCCGGCGCCGCTCCGCTGAACGGTGCGACCAAAAAAATCGATGCCGGTTTCTTCGGTGGTGATCGAGACCACAGTCGGCGAAACTCGCTTAACGGCCTGAATAAAACCGCTCGATTCCTCGACAACATAACGCTGTTCGATCGTTCGGGTTAGATTCAAAGGCGAACTCTCGTCGATACCAAGAGTTTTACGGATGCGCGAGCTACTAGTCACGACCAAAACGATAATTAGTCCACCGACCACACCACCGATTAAGGCCAAGCTAGTCAGTTGATTGAGCTTCTGTTTAAACTGTCGCGAGAGCGCGGCGACAGCATCGTTAGAGACAGGCGTTTGAGACATCGAACCTCCAGTTAATGACTCTTAGGAGCCTTTATTGTAGCAAATTACGGGCCTCTTGGCTAACCAAAGCGGGGTCGTAACCGCGGCCTAACTGGGCCATCGCCTGACCGACAAAATAACCCAAGAGCGCCGTTTTGCCCTGCTTGTAGGCTAAGACCTGCGGCTCAGAACGAGCGATAATCTCGGTTAGACACTCGATGACAGCCTGACTTTGAGCCTGCTGGTCAGCTTGCCCACCGGTAGAGTTAAGGCCGAGCTCCTCTAACTTTACCTCGAGCGCCGCCAGAGTGGTCAGCTTGGCCTCGACTAAAAGCGGTAGTTGAGTCTTGAGATCGTTTAAACTGAAGGCGGATTGGCTCAAAAGCTCGGCTAGCCGTCGCATCACGACTGGCTCCAAGTGCGTAAACTCAGGTTGATTAATAATTAACTTGATCAGGGTTGGTCGGGCGGCTTCGGCCGTCTCTGGTAGATTATCTAATAAAAGTGAGACTTTAGTCGGTTGATTGAGGACAGCCTGAAGCTGGCTCTCGTTTAAGCCAAAGCTGGTTAAGTTGGCTCGGTTAGCGCTCGGCAAGGCCGGTAGCGTTGCCCGCAAGGACTCAATCCACTGATCAGAAAACTCAAGTGCCGGCAGGTCTGGCTCGGGAAAATAACGATAATCGGCAGCCGTCTCTTTTTGACGCTGGCTAAAGGTGGCCTGACTGGCCTCGCTAAAGCCGCGAGTTTCGGCGATAACCGGCTGCCCGGCTGCTAGCATTGCCGACTGTCGCTCTAGCTCGAACTCAATCGCCCGCTCGACGCTCCTAAAAGAGTTGAGGTTTTTGACCTCGACTTTGGTGCCAAATTGGCCGGCGGCCAGCTGTTGGTTAGTCCGCACCGAGATATTGGCCTCGATCCGTAACTCCCCTTTTTCCATATCGGCCTGACTAACTCCAAGCGCCCGCAATAACCGCTGGTATTCTTCGGCAAAGCTCCGGGCAACAGCGCCGCTCTCGATTACCGGCTCGGTCACTAATTCTAATAACGGTACACCGGATCGATTAAAGTTCACTAGGGCGGTCCGATCGTTACCGTGTTTAAGCGTGGCCGTATCCTCTTCGAGATGCAGTCGGGTCAAGGCGACAACTGGATTAGTCGGCAGCGGCACCTCGAGCTGACCACCGGTAAAGAGCGGTCGATCGTACTGACTAATTTGGTAGCCCTTAGGGAGATCAGGATAAAAATAGTTCTTGCGGTCCCACTTAGTCACCAGAGCCGGAGTCGCCCCCAAAGCTAGGCCAACTCGCATCGCCCACTCGATCGCCTGTGGATTGAGTCGAGGCAACGCGCCGGGTAAGCCATAGCAAACCTCGCAAACTGCCTGATTGGCGGCCAGCTCAAACGGTTGGTTAAGACAGTCGCAAAACATCTTGCGCTCGGTATTTAATTCGGCATGGATTTCGAGGCCAATTACCGGCCAATACTGCTGATCAGGACTCATCTATACTCCTAAGTAGCTCAAGGCCAGGGCGTAATCTTTAGCCGCTGAACTGATCTCGGCGCTGGTCGGCACTTGATCGAGGGCGTGAGCCAAGCGATTGCGAATCTTGTGCGCCCGCCAGGCGGCATCGAGGATAGTTCGATCCAGGCGTTGGCTGGCGCGCTTTAAGCGTTCGCCGACCGTATTGCCAAAATAACCGTGGAGGCTCAAGGCTTTGTCCAAAATAATATCGGCGCGAATGATCGCCTGACGAGCCGCCAGCGGTTCGTCAAAATCGAGCTCTAACTTCTGCCACTCACGACGCAATCGCTCTAACTCGGCCCGTCGCTCACCGGTGCTCGGTCCGCTGCCGTAGCGCAACCAGCGACCAAAGATCACCAAAACTCGACCTAAGTCGGCGAAAAAATCAAATGGAGGATTAGGTTTACTCATGCTCTTTGACCCAACTTTCTGCAAAGCTTAATAATCGGTCATCATCGCCACTGGCCGCCAATAGCTGCAAGCTCAGGGGTAAACCGGCCGGACCTTGACCACAAGGCAAGGCGATCGCCGGCAAGCCGGCTAGATTAGCAGCGACCGTATAAAGATCTTGGCGATAAAGATCGATCGGCCGAGCCAGACTACCGATCTCAAAGGCCTCGCCAGGTGTCGTCGGACAGGCCAAGATATCGATACTCTGCCAGGCGCGCTCGAACGCCTGTTTGAGCTGACGACGACCAGTTAAAGCCCGTTTATAGTAAGCGTCAGCATAGCCAGCCGATGAGGTATAGGTACCGAGCAGAATCCGGCGCTTGACTTCGGGACCGAGGAGCTGACTGCGGCTCTGCAAATAGCGCGACAGCAACTGTGGCGCTTCTATTTCGTTTAGTGCCTGGCGATCGTAACGAATGCCGTCAAAACGGGCCAGATTCGAGGCCACCTCGACTGGACAGATTAAGTAATAGAGATTGATAGCCAGCTCAAACTGATCGATCGCCACCTTAGACCAACTGGACAGAATCTGATTCAGGCGAGAGTCCGGTTGACCGACAGACTCGAGATCGATCGTCGCCACCCGGAGAGCCTCGGCGGAATCTGCGTTTGAGTTTGATTGATCGGTCAGATCGGTTGATACAGCCGACAAGGGAGACCAATCGGCCCGGGTCGTTTGATCAAGCCGATCACGAAGCTCACCCACCGACTCAATAATCTTCATTAAGGCCCGAATATCGGCCACGCTCCGTGCCAACGGCCCGATCTGATCTAAGCTCGAGGCCATGGCAATTAAACCGTAGCGACTCACCCGACCGTAACTTGGCTTAAAGCCGATGACGCCGCAAAAGGCGGCCGGCTGACGGATCGAGCCGCCAGTATCTGAGCCAAGGGCCAACGGTGCCAAACCAGCTGCCACGGCGGCGGCCGCGCCGCCTGACGAGCCACCAGCTACTCGGGTCGGATCCAACGGGTTAGCCGTCAGGCCAAAGGCCGAGTTTTCGGTTGAGCCACCCATAGCAAACTCATCAAGATTAGTCTTGCCCAAAATGATTAAGCCGGCCTGTTGCAGCTTCGTCACAACCGTGGCCGAATAGCCGGCCACATGGTGAGCCAGATAACGACTGGCCGCCGTCACGATCTCACCCTTAATCATCAGGTTATCTTTGAGGGCGATCGGCACTCCGTCGAGCGGCGAGAGCGGTTCGCCGGCCGCGTATCGCCAATCGGCCGCTAACGCCTCGGTCAGAGCTTGAGGGCGTAAACTTAAATAGATATTCAGACCGCGCGGACGATCCTCAACCCGGTCATAACAGTGTTCATTAGCTGCCTCGAGATAAAGCTTAACCACCTGACTTGGCTTCAGTTCACCAGTCCGATAGCGCTCGGCTAAAGTCAGGCCATCGAGCTGACGGATCTCGGCAAAGGACAGAGCTTGACTCACGATTGAGAATCCTCGGTTTTTTGATGAATGTCGGCTTTTTGATGAGCCACGGTCTGGTCGATAACCTCGGGCACAACAAGTGAGGCTTGCGACCAAGCCGGAGCGATCTCGGCTAAGTAGGCCGAGTCAATCGATTGAGTCTCTGGTTTTGCCGAATCAAGAGCCAAGGCTTGCAGTTCAGCGAAGCTCAGCGTTTCATCGGGCATAAAGTTCGCCTCGCTCGAAGCGGCGGTCAGATCAGCGACCATCGCCAAGATTTGATTAATCGATTCCTGAAGGGCTGGCGCCTCGGCGTTAGAGAGCTCGAGCCGTGCCAGAGCCGCCAAAGATTGGAGCTCGAACAGATCTAGGGTTTGAGGAGTAGCTTTAATCACAACCTAAGAATACCCAATTAACAGGTTTATGGCAAGGTTTATGACCAGTTTAATCGAGGTTGGCTAAAAATTCTGCCTCGGTCCAAACCGGAATCTGCTGCTCTTGAGCCTGGCCTAATTTCGAACCAGCCGCCTCGCCAGCCACTAAATGCGTCGTCTGTTTGGTCAGACTGCTGCTGACTAGCGCACCCGCCTGACGGGCACGCTCTTCGGCCTCGGCACGCGAGAGTGTCGCCAGAGTACCGGTAAAGACCAAGCGCTCACCGCTGAGAGACTGCCCGGCGGCCGACTCAGCCGCGGGAAGACTCAGAAGCGGTCGCACGCCAACAGCGCCCAGATCATCGATTAGCTCTTGACCGACTGGACTATTGAAATATTCAACTAAAGCTTGAGCCGCCACTGGACCGAGCCCTGGTAACTCCTGCCAATCGGTCAACGGTATCGCTGCCAAGGCCTTGGATAGAGCGCCTTCAGCTAAGGGTTCAGTCTGTAAGGCCGCCTCAACCGCTGGCTGTTTGGCCAGATACTCTGCCAACCAACCGGCCGACTGTTCACCTATGCCCTTAATTCCCAGGGCATAAAGCCAACGACGCAGCGGCAGCTCGCGACGCGATTGAATAGAACGATGCAGTTTCGAGGCTAGCTTCTCCTGGAAACCGTCGAGAGCCGC
>CAZQGJ010000032.1:0-10086 GCA_964592905.1 uncultured Candidatus Saccharibacteria bacterium
TGCGCACTCTCCCAGCCAATCCATGAACCAGCTCTCCAAATTCGAATTTGACGTAGACGAGGCAGCCACTGCGCTTGAGCCAAGCGATGAATCTAGTCTTGTTGGGCTACCGGCTCTCAATCAAAAAAGCCAGGCAGTCGTTGGCACCGTGTTAGCCCTCGGCCTTGTTGCCTTGATGTTTGGTTTTGGCTTTGCCGGTAGCCCGCTCGAGGACTCAAATCGGCTGAGTTGGAGCGGCGAGGTATCGACCGTCCAGGCTGACGAACTAGAGTATCCATCAGGTTATCCCAGCTCAGACACGGCTTCTACTAACCAGTCTGAACTAAGTTGGTCACTAATCTTAGATAGAGTCGATCGCGGCCTGACCGAAGTCGGTCGAGCTGTTTATAACGCTGTCGAATCAAGGTAGTTTTAAATATTTTCGATCAGGTGCTCAGGTATCTCGCTTAGAAATCGACTTGGCGGATTACTGACAATGCCGAGATAGCTTAAACGGCTACGCGAGTTAGTCAAATAAAGCTTCTCTTTGGCACGGGTGATGCCGACATAACAGAGCCGACGCTCTTCTTCGAGCTCGGTTTGATCGTTCAAAGAACGAGAGTGTGGAAAAACTCCCTCTTCCAGTCCAAGGATAAAGACAACGCGAAACTCTAAGCCTTTGGCGGCATGAAGAGTCATCAGGGTGACTTTGCTAGCTTCGCCGGCCGGATCAAGGTTGTCGGCGTCAGTTAAGAGCATAATTTCGCCCAAGAAGGCATCGAGAGTTTCGAACTGACCGGCGATGGCGAGTAGCTCCTGGATATTTTCAGCCCGACTCTCGCCTTGCGGTGTGCCATCGACGATATATTCGAGATAGCCACTTTGGCTGAGGACGGTATTGATCAGCTCAGCTGGAGAGAGCTCAAGTAGCTTTGGTTGGAGCTGGTTGACCAGCTGAAAGAAGGCCTGAGCCTTGTCTGGGATATCGCTATGAGTGGTTAACAGGGCTGGATTGGGCTCGGCGATGATGGCTTGAATCACCTTCTCTAGAGTTTTATCGCCGATGCCTCGGGGCGGCAGGTTAATAATGCGGCTGAGAGCCACTAAGTCGCTCGGGTTGGTTAGATATTTGAGCCAGGCCAATGCGTCTTTGATCTCCTTGCGTTCGTAGAAACGAATCGCCCCGACGAGCCGATATGGCTGCCCCTGTCGAATCAGCTGTTCTTCAAGGCTCCGTGATTGGCTGTTTAATCGATACAGGACTGCGATCTCCTCGCTAGCATAGCCGGAGGCCAACAGGGATTGGATCTCGCGCACGACGAAATCGGCCTCGTCACGATCATCTTGACAGTTGACGACGGTTAAGAGCGCTCCCTCACCGCGACTTGTCCAGAGCTTTTTCTCGGTTCGGAGCTGATTATTGGTAATAATGGCCCGGGCGGCATCGAGAATATTTTGTGTCGAGCGGTAGTTTTCTTCTAGTTTATAGACCTGGGCAGACGGATAATCCTCTTCGAAACGCAGTATGTTTCTAAAATCCGCCCCTCGCCAACTATAGATCGATTGATAATCATCGCCGACTACAAAGAGGTGCTGATGACGCGCCGCTAACGTTTTGATGAGGGTGTATTGAGCGTGGTTGGTGTCTTGATACTCATCGACTAAGATGGCTTTGAATTGTGTTTGATATTTATCGAGTAATTCGGGATTTTTTTCAAATAATCTGACTGTCTGCATGATGATGTCGTCAAAATCCATGGCGTTGGCCTTGATCATTAGCTCGTGATAGCGCCGATAAACACGAGCTACCGTCTCGGCTAGGTAGCCGGCCGCGTAGCTCTGGTAGCGATCAGGTGACATCAGCTCATTTTTGGCGCTATCGATTAAGTTCTTAACTGTTTTTGGACTGATCTTTTTGGGATCCAGTTGAAGTTCAAGTAAAATGCGCTTAATGACACTCGTTGCATCGTCTTCGTCGTAGATAGAAAATTGCCGAGAATATAGGTGAATCGGGTTATCTCCACGCCCTTCGGCCAGGGCTGGTAGCTCGCGACGCAAGATCATTAGACAGACTCGATGAAAGGTACCGAGCCAAGGTAGCTGTTGGTCGCTCTGCAAGGTCAGCTCTAATCGCTCGCGCATCTCTCGGGCCGCCTTGTTGGTAAAGGTGACGGCCAAGATCTGCCAAGGAGATAAGCGGTCATGTTCAATTAAATAGGCAATCCGGGCCGTTAGAGTCTTGGTCTTACCGCTGCCGGCCCCGGCTAATAACAGGATAGGGCCTGGTTGGCTGGTGGCCGCTTGATACTGGGCCGAGTTGAGTTCTTTGAGGAATTCCATAAACCTTAGAGTAGCAGTTAAACAAAAAATCGACCAGTGATGATCGATTTTTTGTTAGTTGAGACTCAGGGACCTCTGTTTAGTTATAAAATAGGTAGTGAGTCGAGAGTTTATACGAATAAAGTTGCGTTAATTCCATTAACGACACCAACCATAACCGCTAAAGCGGCGACGGCAACGATAGAAACGGCCTCGAAGGCAGTTAAATTATCGAAGTCGAGATGCTTTTTGAGCGCATCCATGATGTTGTTCCTCCTTATTGTATCCCCGTGGGATTCGAATTGTTAATGAGCTGTGGCACGAAAGAGATCTGTTATCCCCTTCCTTGATCACAACTATACTATAACATTTTTGACTAAGCTTGTCAAGTTTGAGGGTCGAGGCATTGGCAGATACCAAGAGTTAGTCTAAGATATAGATTCATATGCGCCGAATAGATTTTCTTACATTTATAATTGCGCTGGCAGTGGTGAGCCTGGCTAGTTTAGCCATCAAGGGGCGCGATAGCGCGGACGGCCAAATCGGCTTAGTTGCTGCCGGTTGGCAACTGGTGACCGAAGATACTGGCCTGGCTAAGCAACCCTGGTTTAACCTGGCTTATCTCAACCCACGACGTTGGCAGAAGGCCAGCGCCATCGCCTCTGATCAGGGGCTTAATTCAGCCCTTAGTCAGGAGCCACAGGATCAGGCAACGCAGACAACGACCGTTGGCACCGACCGCTTACCGCTCGAAAGCGGTGTCTATACCGACCGATCCACCTTCGAGAGCTTGGCCGCTCAGAGCCTCTATCCCCTCAAAGAGTTGGTCTTACCAATCGGCGAGACCCTACCACGTCAGTTTGTCGAACAATCATTATTAGAACAATCGACGGCAGCACAGTCAGCAACAGAACAACCATCGAACAAGTTAGATCGCGCCGATATTATTTTAGCTCAACCGGACCCGCGAATAGGCCTAGGGTCGCGTCTGACTGTGGCTCGCGCCACCCGTTTTACAATTATCGATTACGGTAAAAAGATTCACTTAGTTTCTTTGGCCTCGACACCGCGACAGCTATTGAGCGAGCAGGGCCTGACCTTGGGTGAAAATGACAAGATCGATCGGGCCGTTGATCGTCCGATGACCAAAGCCGACCTCGACCCAACGACCGGTCAGATTGTTCTGACGATCACGCGAGTGGCGATTACCGAGGTCAAGGAGTCGGAGACGATCGCCTTTGAACAGATTAAAAAAGAGGATCCAACTTTGCCGCGTGGCGAGATCAAGCAGACGCCCGGGCAATTAGGCGAGCGCCGCAAGACCTTTCGCGTTACCCGCGAGAATGGCCGCGAGGTTAAGCGCGAACTGATCAAGAATGAGTTGATCAAGGCGCCTCAGCCCGAGATTACCATTGTCGGCACCAAAGTAGTCGTCGGCAAGGTTTATACCGGCCGCGTCAGTTGGTATAAATATAACTCAACCAAGGTCGCCTCGGACCTCTTTAAACGAGGCGTCACCTTGCGTCTAACTAATCTTAATAACGGTCAACAGATTATCGTCCGCAACGATGGCTGTATCTGTGCCGATACCGGCTTTTTAGTCGACCTGCACCCTGATCACTTCACGGCCCTGGGTGGTACGCTTCGACAGGGCGTCTTGCAAAACGTTAAAGTTGAAGAGATTATTAATCCGTGAGTGACTCTGAAAATCAATTCGTCCAGGGCCAATTCGCTCCAGGCCAATTCGCTCAAGGCCAATTAGTAGAAGAGCTTAATTATTGGTTAAGCCGGTTTCATTTACGGGCCGATAAGCGGCTGGGTCAGCATTACCTTGTCGACCAAGGTATCCTCGATTCGATCATCGCTGCAGCCGAGCTCCGAGTCGATCAGCCGGTGGTCGAGATCGGCGCCGGACCAGGCGTCTTGACGGCCGCCTTGGCGCGGGCCGGCGGACAGGTTTTGGCGATCGAGTTTGATCAGCGTTTAGTCCCCTTGCTCCGCGAGCGATTTAATAATTGGCGTAACGTTTCAATTCTAGCCAGCGACGCTCTGAGACTTAACTTTGCCGAACTGCCAGAGTTAATGGTCAGTAACCTGCCTTATCAGATTACCAATCCGATCTTTTTGCGGTTGGTTCACCCTCAGTCGGCGGTCAAGCGAGCCGTCTTGATGATTCAAGCCGAGGTGGCCGAACGCTTCACCGCCCCAGTCGGTAGCGCCAAGCGCGGCCAACTGACGGTCATGCTCGAGGCGACAGCAACGCTCAAGCAGTTATTTCGGGTTCCGCCCGAGGCTTTTCGACCGGCTCCGGCGGTGATGAGCGCAGTGATTGAGCTGCGTCGGCGCGAGCTGACGACCGAGCAGCTGAATCGGCTACCCGCCCTTTTTTGGTTGATTCGTCAGGCCTTTGCCAGTCGACGCAAGATTCTCTTGAACTCATTAATGGCCGGACTCGCCTTACCGCGAAACGTTGTCGATGTTATATTAGAAGGAGCCGAGGTCGATGGTCAGAAGCGGGCCGAAGATCTGACGGTGGCCGATTTTGATCGTCTCTTGACCGAGTATCTTAAGTATAAGGAGCAGCATGAACCAGCCGACACGCCGCAGCCGTAATATTATTAAAACGTTCTATCAGTCAGTTTATGGTGAGGTCTCAGATCTGCAGAATCAACGGGCCGAGGAGACGCATGGCCGTTACTCGAGCTTTCGAGCTAAGCTCTTAAATGAGCGCCGGGCGGTCGAGATCTTCGCCGATAGCGTGGCCTCTGCCTTTGGGAGCTTGGGCTTCGCTCTATTTCATATTCTGATCTTTGGTGGTTGGTTACTGATTAATCTCGGTTACACTGGTTGGCCGATCTTTGATCCCTATCCTTTTGGCATGCTAACGACGATCGTCTCACTCGAGGCGATCTTTCTCTCGATCTTTGTATTGATGAGTCAGAATCGGGCAGAGCAGATTCGTAACCTCCATCAAGAGGTTGACTTTCAGATTAACGCTCAGGCCGAACGCGAGATTACACGACTGATCAAACTGGTCTCGGCGATTCATGAAAAGGTCGGGCTCGGTCGGCCGCAAGACTTAGAGTTTCGCCAGATGGTCAGCGATCTTGATCCGAATCAGGTGGCGGCCAGCATTATTGCCGATGAGAAGAATGAAAAAAATCCAGCCTCTGCCGTAGCACCTGTAGCTCCTGTAGTTAAGACTAAAAATAGTCATGCCTCGAAGTCCAAGGCATAGCCAACTCGGACGGTTTTTTATCGTCGCCACGCCGATCGGTAATTTGGCCGACCTGACTGAGCGGGCCAAGCAAACTCTCGAGTCTGTAGCCTTGATCGCCTGTGAAGATACTCGGCAGACCGGTCAATTACTGCATCATCTTGGCTTTCGGACGCCGCTCCTTCATCTTGATCAACGTCGACAGCTGACATTGGCGGCAAAGCTCTATCATGATTATTTAGCCCGTGGTCTTGATGTCGCACTGGTCAGCGACGCCGGCACGCCGGCGATCAACGATCCCGGCGGTCAGATCGTCGAGGCGCTCTTAAAGCTAGCTCGAAACGACGATGAGCGCCTCGAGGTTGTGCCGATCCCGGGGGCCAGTGCCCTGACCGCCGCCCTATCGGTAGCCGGCGTGCCGGCCGAACGTTTAGTTTTTCTCGGTTTTCTACCCAAGAAAAAGGGTCGTCAGACGCTCTTGAAACAGCTAGCCAGCTATCCAGAGCTCGGCTTGACGACCATTGTCTGCTTCGAATCGATGCAACGGATCGAAAGGACAGTCGCTGATTTTCAATCGATCTGGCCAGCTCGCTACGGGCCGACAGCTAATCAAAATGTTCAACTAATTGTTTTACGCGAGCTAACTAAATTACACGAAGAGATTTGGCGCGGTCCGCTCGATACTTGGCAGCTGACTGAACATCGAGCCGTCAAAGGCGAGGCCGTCTTGATCCTCGATTGTCGAAATTTAACCTGATATGTTAAGATAGGTCCATGTCTTATCTGGTCACCGCTCCTATCTACTATGCTAACGCCAAGCCTCATATTGGCAGCCTCTACACGACTATCTTGGCCGATATTTTGGCGCGGGCGGCAATTTTGGCTGGTGAGTCCCCTAGTTCAACCCGACTTTTGACCGGCACCGATGAACACGGACTCAAAATTGAGCAGGCGGCTAAGAAAGCTGGCCAGGCCCCTGCCGAGTTTGTCGCCTCGGTAAGTAAAAGTTTTGAACAGAGCTTTCTTCAGTTTGGTCTCGATCGCGAGACGCTAGTCTTTGCTCATACCACCGATCCTCGTCACCGTCAGTTGGTGCAGACTGTGGTCAAGTCTCTCGATCAGGCCGGTCTGATCTATAAAAAAGAATACCGTGGCTGGTACTGTGTTGGTTGCGAAGAGTATAAAGAAGAGTATCAAGAAAGCGCCGCGGCTGAACTGAACGTTGAGGCTCCGTCCTGTCCGCTTCATCAGCATCCACTGAGCTTAGTCACGGAACCGATTTATTTCTTTCGGCTGAGCCAGTTTCAAGACGATCTGATTAGAGTCATCGAGAGTCAGCGTTTTAGAATCGAACCGGCGACGCGTCGCCACGAGGTGCTGAGTTTCTTAGCTCAACCGTTGCGCGATATTCCGATCAGCCGTCAGCGTTCTAAGGTGGCCTGGGGTATCGATTTTCCTTTGGATTGCGATCACACTGTCTATGTTTGGCTTGATGCCTTACTTTATTATCTAACCTTTAGCGATGAAACTCTTGATTCCACCGGCGCCAAGCCGAGCTTTTGGCCGGCCAATGTCCAACTGATCGGCAAAGATATCCTGCGTTTTCATGCGATTATCTTACCGGCCGTGCTGCTGGCGCTCGATCTACCGCTGCCAAACTGTCTGTTAGCTCACGGATTTTTTACCGTCGAGGGTCAAAAGATGAGTAAGAGTCTGGGCAATGTGCTGACTCCCGATTCGTTACTCGAAGCCTTGCCGGGGCCGTTAGCCACCGAGGCTGTCCGTTATCTCTTAGTCACCATGACCCAAGTCGGGGAAGATGCCGATATCACCTTAACGCGTTTTCAGGATCGATATCAGGCCGAGCTGGTTAACGGTTTGGGCAATCTGACCCAACGGTTGATTACCTTGGCGGTCAAGGCACAGTTCGAAGTCGAGAACTGGCAAGCTCTGAGCGGCTCGACCACCGATGAGGCCAGCGACCACACCTCCGACCAAACCATCGACCAGACTTCCGACCAAACCTCACGAGTTGCGGCGAACTTTGATCTCGATCAACTCAAGCTCGATCCTAACCAACCGCTGACACTAACTCATCAACTAGAGGCGCTCTGGCAACAGTTCGAGGCGATCAATCAACGCTTGAGCCAGTCAGCGCCGTGGCTTGGCCTCAATCCCGAAGCCACCCCAGCCGCTCGTCACCAGGCTGAGCAAGTAATTGCCGAAGAGCTCAATACTTTGCGCCGCTTGGTCCAGGTATCTTTGCCGGCGGTTATGCCAGTTACGGCTCAGACTATCGAGACCCAAATCGCCACCCTAACACCGGTGGCGCTCTTTCCCCGATTGTCAACGCTCAAGCGATAGCCTACACTAGAGTTAACCGGTCAAAGGAGGGGATAATGTTTCTTGTTTTACTCTCGGCGATGGCGCATATCTCGAATACATTACTTGATAAGGTGCTATTGGGTTATCAGAAGCTAGCCCTGAAACAATATATTCCCGTTCTCTTTGCCTTTCTCTTTCTCTTTAGCCTGTTGGCTAGCTTGGTGCCTGGGCTGGCCAGCTACGATCCGATCCTGATCGGGGATCGCCAGTATCTCTTCTTTATGATCTTGATGTTGGTTCTGGCGATCGTCTGGAATATTCTTTATTACGAAGGTCTACAGAAGTCTAAGCTGGTCGAGTTCGAACTGATCATTATGTTGGCGCCGTTGGCGACCGTCTTACTTTCGGCCCTCTTTTTCCCTGAAGAGTTGGAGTTGCCGATCTTTGGCGCGGCGATCGTGGGTGGCGCGGCTGTTTTCTTGACTCAAATGAAAAGCCATCACCTCAAGTTCAGTCACTACTCGGCTAATTTAATGATGGCAGTTATTGTCATGTCGCTCGAAGCGATGGTCCAACGCGAGCTACTCAATCTCTTTTCGCCGGTTCTACTCTACACAATTCGAACGGCCGTCCTTGCCGCCTTCTTTGCCTACTATTTTCGGCCTGATTTAACCCAGATCAAGGCTGAGCAGTTCAACTTGGTAATCGCCTCGGCCTTGCTCGGCGCTATCTATTTTATCGCCCGACTCTATGGCTTCGCCAATTTGGGCATTACGCTGACAACCCTGGTGCTCTTATTAGTACCGGTAGTCGTCAGTCTAGTCGAGACACGCATAACCGGTACGCCGGTCAAGAAGCGCACCCTATTCGCCTTTGTCATAGTTCTAGCCTGTGTGATCTATTCGGCCTGGTATCAAGGCCTTTAAGTCAGCTTATAGTCAGGTCAGTTTGGCCACTGCTTCGCGAACCACTTCTTGGTAACGCCCAAAGGTTAAGCGGGCCAAGGCGGCCTCGACTTCGAGTACCTCAATCTCCAAAATCTCTTCGGCCTGTGGCGTCAGATCGGCCAGACTAACTGGTTCGATCGTCACGGCGAAGAAATGAACTGTCTTATTAATTAAGATCGGGCCACGACTGAGCCCGGACTTTTTTAAATCGCTGGCAAAGTTAGAGAGATATTGATAGTGAATCGACGGCAGCTCGGCTCCGAGCGTCAGCTGATCAAGCTTCAGTCCGATCTCCTCACCGACCTCGCGTAAAGCAGCCTCGGCCGATGTTTCATCGGGTTCGAGATGGCCTTTGGGTAGACTGGGATTGCCGTGGCGATCGACGATTACAACTATCTTCGGATTTGGCTCGCGGGTCATCACTACGCCTCCGGCCGAAACTAACTCGACGGTGGCCTGTGGCTCGAGCGGCTCGAGAGGTAAACCAAAGAGCTCTTGAGCGTTATTGCGAGTAGCCTCAGCAACTAAAGATTCGTCGATGCCTTTAGTTTCGGCAATCTTAGCGGCCACTGCCTTGACGAAGGCCGGTTGATTGCGCGGGATCTTACCGTTAACCCGTTCCTGTCGCCAGGGTAACGGAGTCAGATAGGGTGCATCAGTTTCGATTAAGAGGCGGTTAAGCGGTAACTCTTGAGCCAAAACTAACAAATCTGGCTGATAGGTGATAATGCCAGTTAAGCCGATGTAAAACCCAAGCTTGATAAAGCGTTTTGCCTGCGACAGGCTACCGGTAAAGCAATGTATCGTCCCTCGAGGTAAGGGTTCTGTCTCGGCCTCTAAGAGCTCAAGGACTCGGTTGTAGGCCTCGCGACAGTGCAGGATCAGAGGCAGTTGATTGGCCCGCGCCAGCTCGATAAACTCCTTAAACCAGACCTCTTGGGCTTCGAGGTATGGTTGATGCAGGGCTTGATCGCCGGGCAATCGATAGTGGTCAAGACCAACTTCGCCGATCGCCACAACGGTTGGCTCTTGATCGATCAGCTGTTGCAGCTTAGCGATCGTCGCTTGCCTAGCCAGCGGTGAGGTATCGAGATAGTGATCAAGGTGAATGGGGTGGATGCCGACAGCGGCGAACAGGTTCGGATGGACTCTGGCCAACTCGGTTGCTTTCTTCGAGCTATCGAGATCACAGCCAACCACGATCCCGGCGATACCGGTTTGGCGGAGCCTCTCGGCTATCTGATGGGCGTCCTCGTCAAAGGCGGCAAAGTTGAGGTGACAGTGAGAATCAACCAGCTC
>CAZQGJ010000033.1:0-8913 GCA_964592905.1 uncultured Candidatus Saccharibacteria bacterium
ATTAATCCCGCTCTTTCAGACCGCTCATCATCATCTTCAGCAGTGCGGACGGCTGACGATCGTGGCGATTCGTCGTGAGTATAATCAGCGGGCCGATGCCTTGGTTAATCAAGAGTTAGATCGACAGCTGACCAAGCGAGTTAACGATGTCAGATAAACCAACGCCAAAAGCATCTATTTATGCCGAGCGCGAACTGGCCATTCTAGAGCAGTGGCGAGAGCGATCAACCTTTGCCCGCCTTCAGGCCAGTCGTCTCCAAGCCAATGCCGCGCCCTTTATATTTTTCGAGGGACCGCCCACGACTAACGCCAAACCCGCTCTTCACCATGTGTTGGGGCGAGTTATTAAAGATATTATCTGTCGTTATCAGACGATGCGCGGTCACTATGTGCCGCGACAGAGCGGTTACGACACCCATGGTTTACCGGTTGAATTGATGGTCGAAAAGGAGCTTGGCCTGACTAACAAATCGGCTGTCGAGGCCTACGGCATCGCCAAGTTTAACCAGCGCTGTCGCGAGATCGTTTGGCAAAACAAGGCCGATTGGGACAGCCTCACCGAACGGATCGGTTATTGGATCGAGGGCGAGAACCCCTATATTACCTACGATAACGATTACATCGAGTCGGTCTGGTGGGCTATCAGTCAGATTCAGGCCAAGGGCGCCCTCTACCGTGATTTTAAGATCTTGCCTTTTTGTACGCGTTGTGGCACCGGTCTCTCGTTGGCCGAGGTGGCTCAAGGCTATCAAGATATCCAGAGTCGGACGGCGGTGGTTAAGTTCCGCCTGATGGATCAGCCGGCCTCGGTCCTCGCCTGGACGACCACGCCTTGGACCTTGCTCGGTAACGTCGCTTTGGCAGTTAATCCAGAGCTAACCTACTGTTTAGTTGAACAGAACGATGAACGCTTTTATTTAGCCGATAGCTGCCTCAAGATTTTAGTCGGCGAGTATCTTGTGATCAAGACCGTACCCGGGTCGTTACTGGTTGGGCTCGAATATTTGCCGTTATTTGAAACACCGAATCTAGTCAAACTAACTGGCAAACAGGCCTATCGAATCTTAGCGGCCGAGTGGGTGACTGCCGAAGATGGCACTGGCGTTGTTCATACGGCCGTGATGTATGGCGAAGACGATTTTAATCTTGGTCAAGCTCATGATCTACCGCTACACCACACGGTCGACGAGACCGGGCACTTTACGGCTGACTGCGGACAGTTCGCCGGTTTATCAGTGGTCGAGGCCGTCGAGCCGATCCTCAGCCAGTTGCAAAGCCGGGGTCAGCTCTATCGTGAAATCAGCTATAAACATAGCTATCCACACTGTTGGCGTTGTCAAACCGCCTTGCTTTATTATGCTCGCGAGAGTTGGTTTATCCGGATCGATGATCAGTTGCGCCAACGTTTAGTCGAACTCAACCAAGAGATCGTTTGGGAACCAGCCCATATTCGCGATGGTCGGTTTGGTAAATGGTTAAGTGGCTTGCGAGACTGGGCGATTAGCCGTAACCGTTATTGGGGCACGCCGTTACCGATTTGGGTCTGCGACCTCAACCCCGAGCACTACCAGGTGATCAGCTCTATTGACGAACTAGTTGACCGTTCGGGACAGGCGCGACCTGACGATCTGCACCGTCCGTTCATCGACGAGTATCATCTGCCCTGCGATCGGCCTGGTTGTACTGGTCGCTCCTCACGAGTTAGCGAGGTCCTTGACGTCTGGTTCGACTCTGGCGCCATGCCGTTTGCGGCTAAACACTATCCCTTTGCCAATCAAGCGCTCTTTGAGTCTCAGGCGGTGGCCGACTTTATCAGCGAAGGCGTTGACCAGACGCGAGGCTGGTTTAATACGCTCCATATAATCTCGACCTTACTCTTTGATCGTCCGGCTTATCGCTCGGTGATCTGTCTTAACCATCTCCTCGATCAGCATGGCCACAAGATGAGCAAATCCAAGGGTAATATCGTCGATCCGGTGGCTCTGATCGAGCAACACGGCGTTGATGCGGTGCGTTTCTATTTCAGTTCGGTTAATCGGCCGGGCGAGAACAAGACTTTTGCCGAGCCGGCAGTCGCCGAGGTCAACCGCAAGGTCATTAATCTCTGGCACAACGTCTGGCAATACTACCAGACTTATCAGGGTATCGCCTCGGAGTTTCTAAAGCCTGTTTTGCCTCGTGATCAGTGGCTCGATGGTTGGCTCAAGGCCTATCTTAAGCAACAAGAGCTAACGATCTGCCAGGCACTTGATCGTTTGGATATCTTGACCGCCAGTCGGGCGGTCGCCAGCACCATCGAGACGATCTCGACGGTTTATCTACAGCTCAGTCGGGCTCGGCGAGATTCCGAACTCTTACCGAGTTTGGCTCATGCTCTAAAACAGAGTGCCATCTTGGCCGCGCCGTTCCTGCCTTTCAATAGCGAGATTATTTATCAGGCGATTACTGGCACAGACGATTCAGTCCATACGATGTTATTACAGCCAGAGCCCCTGACCGAGACCGAACAAGGTTATCTAGTGTTAATGGTTCAGATCGAAGAGGCTTTGAGCGAAGGCCTGCGTCAGCGTGTCGAGGCTAAGCGCAAGGTTCGTCAACCGTTGGCTAAATTTACTATTCAATGGCCAGCTAATTTTCGTAACCTAACCGGTTCAGAGAGAGCGGCTTTGACTGAACTGGTGGCCAGTCGCCTTAACTGTCTGACTGTCGAGCTTGTAGCGTCAGCCAATGAGTCGCCAAACTATATTCTAGATACCACCTTAACGCCAGAGCTAGAACAGCTAGGACTAGAACGCGAGTTAATCCGCACAGTCCAAGAGTGGCGTAAAGCTCTAGGTGCAGAACCCGGCCAGACGATCGCCGTCGAGCTGGCGCTAACGTCAAGCCTGGCTAATAGTTTGACCGCAGAGCAGTGGCAACATATCGCCAGCTTGACTCATCTGACGATTGATCAACAAATTGTCGAAGCGGCTGATCTAGCCAACGATCCTTTGGCCTTCAACGTTAATCAAGAACGAATTAGTCTGACACAAAAGTAGGAGTAACTATCGGCTGGCGAGTTATTAACTGGTTCAAATCCTTTGACCTGGCTTTAGTCATGGTCGTTCTAATCTTTTTAACCTTAAGCGTTGTGACCATCTACTCGGTGAGCTTTGCTAAATTAGGCTTTATTTTAGCGCGCTCACAGCTGCTTTATGGCTTACTTGGTTTAGCAGTCATGATTTTAGTGGCGCGGATAGACTATCAGGTCTGGCGCCGACCGGTTTGGTTAATCTTGGGCCTGACTCTAGTGGCCTTGGCTGGTCTCTTCGTTATTGGCTCCAATCAGTTTGGTGCCACGCGCTGGTATAATCTCGGTACCTTTCACTTTCAACCTTCTGAACTAGCCAAGCTTAGCCTGATCTTTGTGGCCGCCTGGCTTTTGGCCGAGGCCGAGGCCGGCTGGCAGTGGCGCCAGTTGAGCCTTTACGCCTTGATCACCGGAAGCTTTTTTGCTCTGATCTTTTTCGAGCCTGACCTTGGCTCCGCCTCGGTTATCTTAATCATCGGCCTGGCCTATTTAAGTTTGGCCAAATTACATTGGCGACAATGGGCGACGCTCGGGCTAGTGGTAGTTCTGGCCATACCGGTTGGCTACCGACTGCTGCGACCTTATCAGCGAGAACGAGTAGCCACCTTCCTCAATCCAGAAAGCGACAAAAGCGGCAAGAGCTATAACGTCAATCAGGCCAAGATCGCCATCGGTTCCGGCGGCTTATTCGGTCAAGGTTTGGGGCAGGGGAGTCAGTCGGCGCAAGGCTTTTTACCAGTCGCGCATACCGATTTTATCTTTGCCTCAATCGCCGAGGCGACCGGGACGCTCGGAGCCGGCAGCCTCCTGGCTCTCTATGGTTGGTTGCTCTGGCGCAGCCTACGTATCGCCGAGCAGGCCAAAGATCTGTTTGGTCGGAGCTTAGTCTTTGGCGTTGTCGTGATGTTCAGCTATCAGGTTGCAGTCAATGTCGGGATGAATCTAGGGCTCTTACCGGTAACCGGTATTACCTTGCCCTTGATCTCTTTTGGTGGCACTTCGTTACTAATAAGTAGCTTTGCCTTAGGTCTTGTCCTGGCAGTCGAACGACAGAGTCGAGGTTTTCGACTCAGTCACTAAGGCTTGGATCAATTGATAAAAAAATAACGGTCAGTCGCGATGGCGACTAACCGTTATCGTGGGCCGTCTGACAGATATATCAGTCCGGCTTGGCGTAGATGACGGCCTCGACCGTATTTCTGAAGAGGCCGAGCCTGGTGACCCTAATCGGGTAACGAGTTTGGCGTTTGCCGATCAGGATGGCTGCTTTGTCGGGTGGCTTGACCCATCTCTGTTCAATGGCGCTGCGTCTGATCTTAACTTCGAAGATGTCGCCAGTCAGTACAATGGTGCAGGGCATCTCAAGTTCAATGATCTGACCCTGCTTGATAGTCAGGCTGGTTCGTTTGCCCTTCACGGTGTAGTAACCGTGGACTGTATCTCGGTTCGACCAATCAAAGCCCCAGGCGAGCAGGACAAGTAGGCCAAAGATCCAGATGACTGACTCAGCCCTGGTGATCGGTAGAAGTCTCCTGGCGCGAGAATCAGAACCTGTCACCCATTCTGGCGCCACTCCTGGTGGATTGATGCAGCCCTGCCAGAGGAGATAAGGTAACCCGATGACTAACGATGCTAGCCAATGTACTGATCTCAGGCAGAGCTGCTCGAGCAGCGCCATGATCTTGTCGGTCCAAATTGTGGCCGACTTACCAATCCTACCTTGCATTTCCATAGCACACCCTCTCTGTACCCTTGGCCATCTGCTCGATGACCGGCTCATATTAGCACTAACGCAATATAATTGCAAGACATTTTAGCTATTGTTGAGGGTTTGGTCGGGGCGCTTGAGGCAGGGGGTGAATTTACACCTTGACCAACCTTGACCCTATCTGGTATACTCATCTCAAATTCAGCCAATTAAAGCGGAGTGTGACGAATGTCAGTAGCCGTTATCCGCCTGGGCAATAGCCAGTATGTGGTGAGTCCAGGAAAGATTATGCGTGTCAAAAATATCGCGGCCGAAATCGGTCAAACCTTAGAGCTAACCGATCTTTTAGGTCAGAAGTTAGTCAAGTTAACCGTCGGTGCCTTATCTAGAGGCGCCAAAGTACGTGGTCTTAAATTTAAAAACAAGACCCGTTACCTTAAGCACTTTGGTCAACGCGCCAGCATTGCCGAGATCAAGGTCGAGTCAATCGACTAATGTGGCAACGGCTTCGCCACTACTTAACTAGTAGCTACGATGAACTGAAACAGGTCATTTGGCCGACGCGTCAACAGGTTTGGCGTTATACTTTCATCGTCGCTATAGCAGTTGTGGTAACTACGGCCATTGTGGCTCTAGTCGACGCCGGCTTAAGCGCTGGCGTTGGTCGTTATATCCTATCTCAATAAGCGAGGAGCTAAGACGATGAACGATACCGATCTAAAATTAGATGAGCTCGTCACGAGCGAAGCGGCTAACCAGGCCTCTGATTACCCGAGCGAACCGCTAGCGACCGAAATTGTTGGCGAGGCCGAAGGTAGCGAGGCAACTCCAGTTATCGATATCGAGCCAGAACTTGAGTCCGAGACAGTCAGTGAAACCGACCCCGAAGCTAGCGACAAGGTGATGGATCGTCCAGGTTCGCTCCTCTTTGGCGGACAAACCGGTGCCGAGGCACGCGCTAAAATGCATCTTCAAAAACAAGAGGGCCGACAGGGTTGGTATGTCATTCATACCTATGCCGGCTACGAAGATCAGGTTGCCGATAGTCTGCGTCAGCGTATCGAATCGTTTAATATGCAAAACTTCATCTTCGAGGTCATCGTCCCTAAAGAGAAGCAGATCGAGATTAAAAACGGTAAACGTAAGACAGTCGAAAAGCGGATCTTCCCTGGTTATGTCATGGTCTCGATGATCGTTACCGACGAGAGTTGGTATGTCGTGCGCAATACGCCAAATGTGACCGGTTTTATCGGCACCGGCGTTCAGCCAACGATGATCGGAGCCGACGAAGTCAGTCGAATTCAGCGTCGTATGGGTATCGAGGAGCCAAAGTACAAGATCGAATTCAAGCTCGATGACCTGGTCAAGATTAACGACGGCCCGCTCAAAGGTTTTGACGGCAAGATTTTAGATATCGATGACGACAAGGGCAAAGTCCGCGTTTCAGTCTCGATGTTTGGTCGCGAAACTCCCGTCACCCTTGATTTCTTACAGGTTTCTAAGGTATAAACACAGAATAACAATCTAAAGGAATAGTATGGCAAAAAAAGCAGTTAAAATCCTCAAAGTCCAAGCCCCGGCCGGCCGCGCTAACCCCGCCCCTCCGATCGGCCCAGTTTTGGGTGGCGCCGGTGTTAATATCATGGAGTTCGTTCAACAGTTCAACGAACGCACCAAGACCATGACCGGCATTATCCCAGCCGTGATCTCGGTTTACGAGGACCGAAGTTTTGATTTCGTCCTAATGCAGCCGCCGATGACCGAGCTCATCAAAGCCGAACTCAAGCTCGAAAAGGGCAGTGGCACTCCTAATAAGACTAAAATCGGCCACTTGACTCAGGCTCAGATCGAATCGATCGCCGCTCACAAGATGTCCGATCTCAATGCTCGTTCAATCGAGAGCGCCTCGAGTATCGTTCGCGGCACAGCTCGTTCAATGGGTGTTACCACCGACTAATTTTAAAGTCGTTTAGATTATTTTAATCTTTTAAGCCCGATCGCAAGGTCGGGCTTTTGGTTGACAGAACGACAATTCGTTATATAATCTAGCCAGTCAGTGCTTGGACTGATGTCACTTGAGAGATAAGAACATATGTCTGGAGTAGTTGAGAAGGCCCCGTCTCTAGGTCTGCGTCTGGTCAGGCTCGTTCCTGGGAAGATGTCGCCCGTAGCGTGTTTCGATCAGATGATGGCTAGCTGGCCTACTGAACTAGCAGAACATCTATCCGCAGCTGAGGCAAATCAGCTCCCATCGGTTTTGTATTCTGTATTGAGTGGAGACCTGTCTTGCCAAGTCTTGCTGCAGCAGTTGACGCCTTTTACTGTAAAGCAGGCGCTGACTGTCATCGCTGCGATGTTGCAGACGCAGCAATTTGGCATAAATGGGCTACCGCTCAATAGGCACTGGGGCGTCTTTATCGTTAAGTTGCCCGATGCAACCTTGAAGGTTTTGGGCTGCTGCAGTCAAAGCGGCAAGCCAGGTTCCTGGCGAATGCAACTCTTTAGCGTAGACCATGCGGTTGTTTTCGGCTCGGGCACACGACTGTTCTCACCTGGACAGGCGCCAACAACCAAGGAACGTTGATCTCCCTCGTGAGCCACCTGCCAGACCGTTTTCTTGTCCCCTTGATCTATCCGACCAAGGGGACTTTTTTATTTCCAGTTAAATGCTATATTGAACCTAGCTAGCGATCGGGCTAGTGTTACGGAACAGCTAATGTCTACCGTCTTTAGCGTAATTAGTTGCATCTCTCTCCCGCCCTTAACAGCCGATGAGTTGTCCGGCATGGATGAAGCCTTTGCGACCAACGTTACTCCTCTAGAGTGTCATTGTGGTCCACCTGGCTTCGTGACTTTACCACCAGTTAGTCTCGGTGGTCGTGGCTTTCAGTCGGTTGATCCGTCTATCGCTCGTCTCTATCTAGAAGGGCGAGATCGGCAACCAGAACAGTTGCGTCCACGAGAGTATCCAGTTCAGCCGGCTTTGTTGGTGGCGACTACGGTTGATCTGACTCTGCCTGAACTTTGTCGTCGACTCTGCCAAGAGTTTCCTACACAAGGCTTGAGTTGGTCAACGCTTTTGGCGTTGCATCTTTATGTCGCGATGCCACAAGCGACTCAGCGAGCCTTTTTTATTCCAGCGAGTCAGCCGCCGGCGCTCGGTGCCCTTGTCTGTCACTCGGCTCAAGAGGTTCATCTGACAACGTTACATCTTGATCCGGCTAGAGTGATGACCAAGAAAACGTTCATCTGTCAAGCCGGTTTCGAACTCTACCTGCCCGCCCCGCCTCTCTGCTGAGAGACGGGGCGGTTACTATTTTAGAATAATTTAATCTTTTACTTGATAGGCTCTCTATATAACAATAAGACTGCGCGAACGCAGCCTTATTGAAATCCCCTCTAACTACAACCATATCCTCCGAGGAGTTTTACCAGCCTCAAAAAATAAATAGGCTGGGATAATGGCGTAATCGAGAGAGTTCCCACCAGTAGCGGCCCGGAGGCCTTAGAAATGCAAGGAGGGGCAAACATTCCTACTGCTGGTGGAAACTCCACCGATTACCTTGATACTCGACAATATAGCAAATAAGTTGCAGTTTGTCAAGCCCCGGGGCCAAAAAAGCAAGATTCATTGACCGAGGAACTCCTAATGCATCCAGAGAATAAAATCATCACTTTGAACCTAGATCATCCCGATTATCCTCGGGCCGTGACTGATTTAAACCGACCACCAACACTTTATCGCGTTGGCAGAACGCCGCGTTGGCCGATTGTGGCGATTATCGGCAGTCGTCAAGCCAGCGAGTACGGCCTTTATATGGTCAATCGCATCGTCGATCAACTGTCCGGTTATCAGGTAACGATCGCCTCGGGACTGGCCTATGGCATCGATAGTGCGGCTCAAGAGGTGGCCTTACGCTACAGCCTGCCCGTCTTAGCGGTGTTGCCGACTGGTCTCGATCAGGTCTATCCACGCGGTAACCAAGCGCTCGCCGAGGCAATTTTAACCTCTGGCGGCAGTTGGTACTCGCTCTCGCCGCCTCGGACTGTCTTAGCTAAATACCATTTTTTACAGCGAAACCAGCTCTTGGCAGCCCTGGCCCAAGCGGTCATTGTCATTGAGGGCGGTGAAACG
>CAZQGJ010000034.1:0-2598 GCA_964592905.1 uncultured Candidatus Saccharibacteria bacterium
TCGGGCCGACAAAGAGCCATTTAACCTACCGGCTAATTTACAGAGCCTAACACCCGAACAAACAGCGCAACTGACCGCCATTGCCTGTCCCAACTGTCAGGCGCACGACTGGTTACCTCCCCGTCGTTTTCAGATGATGTTCGAAACCCAACTCGGGGCTGTAGCTGGCTCGGCGGCCAAAGTTTATCTCCGCCCCGAAACGGCGCAGGGGATGTTTGTTAATTTTAAGTCCATTCTCGAGACGACTCGTCTCAAGCTGCCTTTTGGTATCGCTCAGATCGGCAAAGGGTTTCGTAACGAGATTCAAACCGGTAACTTCATCTTTCGTTCCCGTGAGTTCGAGATGATGGAGTGCGAATACTTTGTTAATCCCGAACACTCGAAAGCTGCCCATCAGCAAATGGTCAGCGATCGTTTGCGCTGGTATACCGAGGTATTGGGTATACCGGCTGACAAGCTGCGACTCCGCGATCACGCCGATGACGAACGGGCGCACTATGCGGTCGCCTCGACCGATATCGAGTATGACTTTCCTGGGCTGGGTTTTGCCGAGATCGAGGGTATTGCTCACCGTGGCGACTATGACCTAACCTGTCACCAAACCGCCTCGGGTAAAGATCTGCGCTACTTTGATCAAGCCACAGGCGAACACTTCTTACCTCATGTTATCGAGCCGGCCGCCGGTCTCGACCGCGTCACTCTGGCCGTGCTCTGTCAGGCCTATCGTGAGTATCCGGGTGGCCGCCAACAGTCCGCCGAAACCACTGACAAGACAGGCGAGACAAAAGGGGATAATCAGTCCTCGGCGACCGAAGTTGAAACCGTTCTACATTTAGCCAAACAGCTTGCCCCTTATCAAGTGGCTGTCTTGCCGTTGAGCAAAAAGCCCGAGCTCTTGGCCTTGACTGACCAAATCATTCATGATCTTATGCCCGATTTTCAGGTCACAACCGATCACTCGGGCTCGATCGGCCGCCGCTATCGCCGCCAGGACGAGATCGGCACCCCTTGGTGTCTAACTGTTGATTTTCAATCCTTAACTGACAGATCGGTCACCGTCCGTGACCGCGATACGATGACTCAGGTCAGATTACTCGTCGATGAGCTACCCCAATACCTTTTGAAACTTCTCAAGGGTTGACTTTTCGGCCTAAAAGGTGTATAAACAGTTGACGTCAATCTTGGCGTTAACTGCCGTCTAGCTTGCTAGGCAAAATGGTAGGTGGATGATGAACTTCGAATCGTTGGATAGGTTTCTGGCGGTCTTGTCGGAGTTTATGAGTAGCCACTCGATCTGTGGCTCCAGTATGTGGAGTTTTTTGAGCTTTATTCAAGAACTCAGAAAAGAACGTCACGCGCTTTGGAGTGCGCTTTTCGAGCCAAAGGAAATTACTGATCCGTTGATGCGTCATCAGCGCTTGACGTGGTGCGTTCGCCAACTTTTTGAGCTGTACGTAGTCAGTGAGCGCTTGCAAGGCCATTCGCGTTTTAGAGCTGACTGGCAAGAGCCACTCAATCTATGGCAAGAGGATTACGGAGAATATGACTACTACATACCAGCAGGGCTGACGTTGAGTGCGTTTCGGCATATCATCGGAGGTTCCCCTGTCAGTGTGAAGTACATCGCTTCAAACCTGTATCTACCAGAGAAAGAGGCTGAGGTTCAATTTGAGCAGATGACCACAAGAGCCGGGGTCATTTCTCTCAAGCAAGATCCTTTTCTCAAAAACGACTGGTTCCATCCAGCTGACAGACGTACGACACCGCTGGCCCTGACCCTAGAAGAGCTTCTATGGGTTTTGCGATATCGACTGACCAATCTGAAGGATATCTACCCAAAGCAAGTAGCTTGTAGGAATTCGTTGTTGGATGAGTCGTCTGATAAGGTGCTAGCCCTAGCACTTCCAGAATATCCAGATACCACGAAGCCTCAAGTCACCAGGCTAAGGTTTGTGTCCGTAAAGCGTACCGACTATTCACTGAGCTTTCCGTTTGGTGAGTTTGTGCCAATAACCCCAAGTTCTTGACAGCCCAATCCTCTAGGGCTAAGCTAGCGGTAACCAACGGTGGCATAGCGAGAATCTTTCTCGGCGCAACCCGTACAACGCCACCGCGCGGTGGGACAACGGGGAGCTTAGCTCACTCCTAGTCTTCCCGGAGTCTCAACAAGCAATAACCAACTGGGCTGCTCGTCGTCTGCCCAAACATCTCCACACTGTGCCATCATCTATCTCCGTCCGTTCCGGCCAGTGATCCTACAACTTGCCCCCAATCGTCTATGACGGGAGGGGGCACTTTTTATTCTGACGGCTCGGCGCGCTAGCAAATACCACGGTTATCCCCTTGACCGTCGGCTGATTAAGCCTTAAATTAAGTCTGTAGTGGGGAAAGGTGGGGGAAAGTGGATGACCGCCATCTCAATCTAGCCATCTCAATCTATCCGTCTCAACGCAAAGGTCTAGACTGCATGCTCATCGGTGAATATCAGAATAAGTTAGATCAAAAAGGCCGCCTGGCTCTGCCGGCGCGTTGGCGATCCGAGTTTGTGACCGGTGGCGTCGTGACCCGTGGACTCGACGGCTGTCTCTTTGTGTATAC
>CAZQGJ010000034.1:2608-5277 GCA_964592905.1 uncultured Candidatus Saccharibacteria bacterium
AACGAACTTTTGATCCGACTGCAACAGCTCTCAGTCACCACCGCTCATGCGCGAGCCCTGAGCCGACACCTGATCGCTGGGGCGATTGAGTTTCAGCTCGATAAACAGGGTCGCCTGCTCTTGCCTCTTTACCTGCGACAGGCCATTAATCTAACCACCGAGTGTGTCATCGCCGGATTGGTCGATCGCCTCGAGATCTGGTCGGCTGGTGCCTGGCAGAGCTATCAAACAAGCAACCAAGCCACTGTGGCCGAATTAGCCGAGTCCTTGACGATGTAACAGGCAACGCTGTCAGTTTACTGAGGGTGAGGAGAGCTTCAGTAGACTGACACCGCTGACGGTTAGTCAGACTTAAAAGCAACTTAAGAATTAGGTTTACGATGTCAGAATTAGTTCATCAGCCAGTGATGCTGAAACCAGTTATCGAAGGCTTGGCCTTAGAGGTCGGCGATTGGGCCATTGACGCCACCTTTGGCGGCGGCGGTCATACCCGGGCTCTACTCGATATCGTCGGTCCCACCGGCGGCGTCATCGCTTTCGACCGAGACAGCGAGACATTAGCTCGTTATGGTCAACCGTTAACTCAAGAGTATCCCAATCTTCGATTGGTCCAGCGTTCGTTTGCCGAACTCGAGTCGGGTTTGGCCGAGGTAGCCCCAAAACAGATGGGAGCGATCGCCGGTATTCTCTACGATCTTGGTTTCTCGTCGTTACAGCTCGATGATCCAGAGCGTGGCTTTAGCTTTCAGACCGGTCAGATTCTCGACTTGCGCTTTGACCGCACGACTGGATTGACCGCAGCCGAATGGCTGGCTAGCTATTCTGAAAAGCAGTTGGCCGAGGCCTTTTACCGCTACGGCGAGCTCTACGACTCGAGACGAATCGCCAAACAGCTGGTCGAGTATCGAAGGCGACATTCGATCTTGAGCCCGGCCGATCTCTCGGCCGCTACCGGCCTGAAACAGCCCGGTGTCCTGGCTAAACTCTATCAAGCGATCCGCATCGCCATTAACCAAGAGTTCGAGGCGATAGAGCAGAGCCTGCCGCAGGCAGTCAGTCTGTTAAAGCCGGGTGGACGAATAGCTGTTTTGAGCTTTCATTCGCTCGAAGATCGCCTAATCAAGCGCTTCATTCAGTCTAATCACCGCTTAGAGCCAGTCTATCGTAAACCTGTAGTCCCCACTGCTCTGGAAATCGAGCAGAACCGCCGCGCCAGGAGTGCCAAACTGCGCCTGGCCACCAAAATAGATTAATCCAAGGAGAGAGATGCCATCATTAGCCCGTCGTCGCCGTTATCAACAAACCCGAACCTCCGTCCGCCAAGAGCTCAATTTCGGTCCTTTAACCATTCGTTTTGTGGCGATCGCCATAGTGGCGCTGATGGCCGTGGTTTATCTGACACAATCGACTCGCGTGGCCACTCGTAACTACCAAAAGCTAGAGTTGGAAAGTCAGATTGCCGAGGCGAGCGATGATATTAGTGAGCTTCAGGCCGAATCGGCTCGTTTGGCCTCGCTTAATCTGACGGTCGTTAGCGGTGAACAGGATCTCAATGCGGTCAAGGGCGAGGTAGTCAACCTCAATCCGACACCGACGCCAACACCAACACCAACGCCAACTTCAACCCCGACAGCCTCAGCCTCTATCGCACCGACGGCAACTGCTAGTCAAAATCTCAGCTCCAGCGTACGCAGCACCAATACTGAGGCTGCCGGTGGTGTTCAACCAAGTCTTGATATAACCGCCATCAACGCCGAATAATCGAGCCAGATCAGAATGGCACGCGGCAGTCACGATTGGCGACTCAACGGTCTACATTATCTCTCGACGGGGATAGTGCTGGTGATGATCGGTCGCCTTTTTTATGTCTCGGTCATTAATCATGGCCCGAGTTTAGTTAAAGCCGCCGCCCAATATACCGTTAACTCGACTCTCGAGGCCAAGCGGGGCTTGGTTCAGGCGCAAAACTATCTGACCAAGGAGCCTTATCCGTTGGCGCTCAACGATCAGAGCTATCAGCTGATTGCTGATCCGCGTCTCATTCGCGATAAAGCGGCCGCCTCGGCTGCTTTGGCGACTCAGTTGCAGCTACCTGTCGAAGAGATTCAGTCTAAATTGGCCGACGATAGTCGACGCTATGTAGTTTTGGCCAAACGCTTAACACCTGATCAGGCCGATACTCTCGAGGCGCTCAAATTGAAGGGCCTGACCCTGAAGCCGTTGGCACTCCGTGTTTACCCTGAAGGCTCGCTGGCGAGTCAGGTCATCGGCTTTATTAACGGCGAAGGCAAGGGGCAGTATGGCCTCGAACGGGCTTTCGATGAGGACTTACACGGTCTCGATGGTGTTATCTCTGGCCAGAAAGATGCCAAACGCCGCGTCATTAACGCCAAAACTGGAGCCAGAGCCAAGAACGGGACTAACTTTACTATCACTATTGATAACAATATTCAGTTTATGGTCGAGAAGATTCTAGCCGAAGCGGTCGAGAAGTTTAAGGCCGACTCAGGGAGCGTCGTCCTGCTCGAGGCTAAAACTGGCGCCGTTTTAGCGCTGGCCAACTATCCGACCTTTGACCTCAATAAGTTCGGCGAGGTCAAGCCTGAACAGCTCTCGGTCTTTGGTAACGGCGCCATCTCTGGTAGCTACGAGCCGGGTTCGATCTTTAA
>CAZQGJ010000034.1:5287-8545 GCA_964592905.1 uncultured Candidatus Saccharibacteria bacterium
CCCTAGCCGCCGGTCTCGATGCCAAGGTCATTGAACCAAGTACCGTTTTTCAATTGGGCTGTGAGTATAAAGCTAACGATTTTGTGATTCGTAACGCCGAGGATAAGTGCTACAACACACCGAATTTAACCGAAGTCTTGGCCGAATCGATTAACCTCGGCACGATCGAGGTGGCCAATCGCTTGGGTAATGAGAAGTTTCTAGATTACTTGGGCGACTTTGGCTTTGGCAATAAGTTTGGCTTTGAGTTGCAGCCCGAGGCCGGCGGCCGGATTCCGATTCTGCGCGATTGGCGCGATGTCACCCGGGCAACCGTTAGCTTTGGTCAGGGTTTAACCACCTCGCCTTTACAGATCGCGGCTGGCTATGCTGCTATCGCTAACCAAGGCCGACTGATGCGTCCATATCTGATCGCTAGCCGACAAACTCCTGGCGAAGAGCTGATTGCTACCTCGCCTAAAGAGCTCAAACAGGTGATCTCGCCCGAAGCCGCCCGCCAAACTACCGATCTATTAGAGCAGGTCGTTTTAGTCGGTCACGGTAAGCGGGCAGCTGTGCCTGGCTATCGTATCGCCGGTAAAACTGGTACGGCTCAGGTCGTTGGCAACGACGGTAAGTACGAGGCCAACGCTCACATCGGTTCGTTTGCCGGCTTTTTCCCAGCCGATGCGCCGCGCTTTGCCCTACTCGTCAAATTAGATCGACCAAAAACGGTCGAGTTTGCCGAGTCCTCGGCAGCTCCGACCTTTGGCCAGATCGCCGCTTGGCTCTTGCATTATGCCAAAATTCCACCTACCCTAAGTCAGTAGGAGCCTTATGGAAGCCTTTATTGTTAATATCGATGCCTTAATCAGAATCTTTACCTTTACCTGTTTAGCCTTTGGCTTGGCGATGCTTCTGACTCCCGCCTTTACGACTTTTTTGTATCGTCATCGCCTCGGTAAAAAGATCCGTCAGACCGATTTCAACGAAAAAGCTGCCCCGATCTTTTATAAATTACATCAGCACAAGGCCAACACCCCGACGATGGGCGGTCTCTTGATTTGGGGCACGGCGACGTTGATTACGCTGGCCTTTAATCTCTCGCCGCAGGCGACTTGGTTGCCGCTCTTTGTTTTGGTTTCGACAGGAATAATTGGAGCGATTGACGACCTCTATAATATTAAGGGTATCGGTCCCAATAACGGTGGCTTGCGTTTTCGGCATAAGCTTTTAATCTATACCGTGATTGCGATCCTCGGGGCGCTTTATTTTGCCTTTAAGCTCGAGTGGATCTATCGCGGTATTCATATTCCGGGCTATGGCGATCTAGCGATCGGTTTGTGGTACATTCCTTTATTTATCACCGTCCTGATTGGGACTAGCTTTTCGGTCAACCAGACCGATGGTCTGGATGGCTTAGCAGGTGGGCTGTTGGCGATGGCCTTTATGGCGCTCGGCGGCGTCGCTTTCTTTCAGGGTCAGTTCGGTTTAGCGGTCTTTGCCGGTACAATCGTTGGCGCTCTCTTGGCCTTTTTGTGGTTTAACGTTCATCCGGCCCGCTTTTTTATGGGCGATACGGGGGCGATGTCGCTCGGGATTACCTTGGCGGTTTTGGCCTTCTTAACTAACACGGTGGCGATCTTACCGATTATCGGCTCGGTTTTTGTACTCGAAGGCTTCTCGACAATTCTCCAGATCTCGAGTAAAAAGCTCTTTAAGCGTAAGATCTTTCTCTCTGCTCCACTGCATCATCATTTCGAGGCCTTGGGCTGGCCAGAGACTCGGATTACCGAGCGCGCCTGGATCATCGGCGCCGTCTCGGCCGTCATCGGTATCGCCCTCTCGCTACTCGGCCGTTAAAATATTCGGTCGTTTTATCGCAGCGGTCGGGTGAGCCTGCTATAATAAGAGCTATGAATTGGCAACGATTTCAAGGTTTGAAGGTGGCATTGCTCGGCTTTGGTCAGGAGAATCGCTCGATTCTGCCTGAGCTTTTAGCGGTCAAGGCGATTGTCGAGGTTCGCGATCGTCAGCCGATCGCCGATCTACCAGCCACGGTCACTAGCCGGTGCGGCGATGACTATCTGGCCGATTTAATGCGCTTCGATTGGGCGATTAAATCGCCCGGGCTGCCTTGGCAGACACCGGCCCTGGTCGAGGCGATGGAGCTCGGTTTACAGGTCACGACGCAAACGCAACTCTTTTTTGACTGGTGTTCGGCGACCATCATCGGGGTGACGGGAACCAAGGGCAAAGGCACGACCTCTGCCCTGATCGAACAGCTACTCAAAGCCACGACCAAGGCTCCAGTTTGGTTGGTCGGTAACTTTGGCGTTCCGGCGTTAGAGCGGTTACCTCAGATTCAACCTGACGATTATGTCATTTATGAGCTTTCGAGCTTTCAACTCGATCGCCTAACCAAGAGTCCTCAGGTGGCGGTGGTGTTGCCGATTGGTGTTGACCACCTTGATCACCATCAAGACGAGTCCAGTTATCACGCGGCTAAGGCCAGTTTGGTGCGTCATCAATCGGCAAAAGATTGGGCTGTTTTGGCCGCCGATGCTCCAGTCAGTCGTGGTTTAGCTCGACAGACTGTGGCCCAGGTCCGTTATTTTTCTGGCTATCAGCCGGTTAGTGACGGGGTTGGTGTTCACGATGATTGGTTGGTGGTTTTTGATCAGCATCAACCCACTGCCAAGCTCCTACCGACCGAGGCGATTCCGCTTTTGGGCGATTTCTATCGACAGAACGTGGCCGCCGCGCTGACGGTGATTGACTGTCTTGGACTCTCACGCTCCCAGGCCGCCGAGGCCGTCCGCCAGTTTAAGGGCTTGCCGCACCGGATGGAGCGGGTGCGCGAATTGGGTGGGGTTCTCTATGTCAATGACAGCAAGGCGACCAACCCGACATCGACCGCCCCTGCACTTGCCGCCTATCCTGCGATCCACTGGATACTGGGCGGGCGGGCCAAGACCGACAATCTGGATTCTTGTGCGCAGCACTTCCATCATGTGCGAGCGGCCTATACGATCGGTGAGGCGAGCTCGATGTTTGCGGCGCTTCTGAAAGGCACGATGCCGGTTTTCGAATGTGGCATTCTAAAGGATGCAGTGATTGCAGCGAGCAAGGCGGCGGTTGCGGGTGAAACGGTTCTGCTGTCTCCCGCTTGCGCATCGTTCGACCAGTTCCGGGATTTCGAAGCGCGGGGCGACGCCTTCCGTGCCGCTGTGGAGGCTTTGGCATGACGTCGGTCACAGCGCATAAGCGCGGCAAGGG
>CAZQGJ010000035.1:0-8432 GCA_964592905.1 uncultured Candidatus Saccharibacteria bacterium
CGTCAACAAGTCCCCATGTTAGCGCATGCAGCTCCCAAAGGCCCAGGACTATGGGAGTTCCTGGCCGAGTGCGCTTGTCTGGTGCGGCTGGACTCTTGCCCTCGATCTCGATCGCGTGTTCGGTACCGTCTTCCATCTGATGACCTCTAGCTCTACTTGAGCCCGCTGATTATATCGCAAAATTGGAGTAAGGGCAACCCTAGTTAGATTCCATGGCGCCCTAAAATAGCTAAATGAATTGAGCTAGCTGCCATTGCGCCTTGACCAGCGGCAATCACCGCTTGGTCTGGCCCCTCGTTACAGGGTCCTACGGCATAAAGTCGGGGTTCGCTAGTCAAAAACGATCTGAAATCTACCTTGAGGCAGCTTTCAAAGCTCTCGCGGGCCGGGGTCAATCCGCCGGCCTCGAGAAACTGATCATAATTAAAATGGCCAAGCTTAGTAAAGATAACCTGACAGGGCAAACGGGTACCGTCGGCTAACACTATCTCTTCTAAGTCCCCGTTTTGACCGATTAGCTCGGCGAGTGGCGAGGTATAGACCTCGACACCCATGGCCTCGACCTCGGCAACTTTGGCCGCAGTATAGTTGGCTGTTTTGGCTGGAGCGACAATCAGGCGTGGTGGCTTATTCATCAGATACAGGGCGCGAGCCGTGGTGAGGCCGCGATCGTCATCGGCGACAATCAAAGCGATGTCGTCACGATTCTCATACCAATCGCAGGTCAGGCAATGAAAGATGCCGCGATCCCAGTAATCATCCATACCCTTAACTTCGGGCATGTAGTCGCCGACACCAACCGCCACCACGACATAGCCGGCCTGGAGTTTGGTCGCCTGCTCGGCTAAATCGATCTCAAAACGGCCATCGGGCAGCCGACTAACCTTACTGACCAAGCCTTTGATTAGCTCGATATCATGTAGGGCTAGTTGCCGATGAAGCCTCTTCATAAACTCTGGGCCGCTGACTGGCTCGGTATGCCCAGGGTAGTTATGAAGATCGGGCGCCATGTCAGTACGAGAGTGAATCTGCTCACCGGCATCGATAATCGTGACCGGATGACCAAATCGCTTTAAATAGAGAGCGGCGCTCACTCCGCCGGGTCCGGCCCCAATCACAACAGTTTGATCAAAGTTGTCACTCTGACCGAGCGTCTGAGGGGGTGGGAGGGTGATGGCGGCAGTAGTCGGCATAGGGTCTCGCTTTACGACAGGTTATCAATAGGTTGTCAGTTCTGATTTTACTTAATATACTATAAGTGTAGATATATTTGAACTAAGGAGGAGTTATGGATCCCTATCAGCCAAATCGCCGTCGTCGCTTGGCCGCTGTCGTTGGGGGTTTTTTTGTTCTCGGATTATTAACATTCGGAGCCGTCGTCAGTACTAATAACCAGGGTTCAGTAGGGGCCGATGCCTTACCGACCTTTGCCGATGATCCAGAGAGCTCGGATGGACCTTATACCTTTAATCCAATCAATGCCAGCGATGTCGCGCTCGATAGCTACGTCGAAGCCGTTCTGGATCTCAATAAAAACTGTTTGGCCGATCCGACGACCGAGACGGCAGGCTACACCGCCTCGACTGTAACCGATTCTACCCTGAGACTATTCAGTAGCTTACCGGCCGGGCAGTATATCGTGACCGCTTATGGCAACGACGAACCGCTAGTCGGCACCCTCTGTGTCGTCGCCGGGAGCGCTAGCTCGAGCGCCCAGGCTGTCAAACTAGTTCCGGGCGGTGATCCGGTCGATATTACCTTAGTCGAGTTAACGAATTAGGTTGAGGCCAAGGAGTTGCGGAGGAGTTCATGATTAGTCACCGAGCCAGCGTTTGGTGGTGTCTCGGCTTGAGTCTCGGTCTGGGGCTCTGGTTACTGTTACCGCTCGAGGCCCAGGCGCAGTTTTCTGGCAATCGCCGCACCCAAACTAGCAATCTACCAACTAATAATCCTGGCGTCGCCCTCAATCAAGATTACACGCGGACTAGTCAACGGATCGAAACACTCAGAGCTCAGGCTACTTCGGCGATTGATCAGGCTATCTCGCGCGAGATTGACGATACCCGTTTAGCTTCGAGACTCCGACAGATAGTCACCCAGTTGAATTTGGCGATAACCGATAACGTCAACGCTTTTAAGGCGAGCAACGACACCAATTTCCGCTCTAATTCAGGTCAAACTGGCCTAGCTCTAGAACAGAGCTTAGCCGCCCGTTCGGCGACTGCCCAACTCGAACATCAGGCCGATGCGGCCATCTCCGAGGTCAACGCCTTGCTCCGCAATACCGCTAGTCTCGAAGCGCGTCGGCTGGAAAACTTGCCGAATCAGGCAGCGAACTATACGAACTTTCGCTCGACTCCGCTGTCGAGTTCGGTACTGCAGCGCTCTATTCCGACCGATGCGACCTTGCCCGACTTCTCTCGTCGCTATAACAGTTTAAGCGGCGGCCGAGCCTATGTGCCTAACTACACTACTTACTTGCCGCAGCGACTACAGTCGGGTAATACGATCTCGCTCGATCGAATCGTCAGCTACGAGGCGCTCAAGACTGGACAACGGCTGACTCAACAGTCTTTTAATCAGATCTTTACCAATATTGGCCAAACTCTCGGCGGTACTTTGGGCGCCGATCTCTTGGGTATTCGGGCGCAACTCAGCTTCTACTCGATTACTGATCAAACCTTTAACGTAACTATTCAATCGCTCTCGGGTGGCGACTCACCAAGTACAGGTAATGCAGGCAGTACTATTTCAGTAGCGCCAAGGACGGCCAATACGCAAAAATTAAAATCAGGCAGCTATTTAGTTTCTTTTAGTCCCTCTAGTCCCTCAATGACTACTCAAAACCCATCTCGCCAAGGTGTCAATTGCGGACAAAGTTTTTCTCGAGCAGGGGCAATGAGTAATCAACTGAACGGTAACTTTAGGCTCGATCTTCAAGGTGGCGATCGCTGGGAGATCGCTCTACCCTGTCCGCCGAGGCGAGTCCAATGAGATTTGTTCTAGGACTACTAATCTTAAGTCTAGTTTGGCCGAGTTACGGTCTGGCGCAGTTTACGCCAATCGATCAGGTGCGCCAACAGGGAGCCACGGCCGAACAGGCCGATCTTAATGCGGTCACGGTCACGATTAACGACAAGGCGCTGCGGGCCAAGACGGCTCTAGAGCGGCTGTATAACCAAGTGGCGGCTGGTCGGCTGAGCGTCGATGCGGCAGAGTCACAGTCGCAGACCATTATTAATAATTTCAAGGGAGATCTCAACCAAATCTTGGCCAAGTTAGCCAAAACTAACCCTTCGGCCGAGGCGCTACGATCTGTTTATGCTTACTCTCAATCGGTTGTCGATGATTTACGCAATCGCAACGGTTCGGTCGCCGATGGCTATCGCCAACAAAAAACTGACAATCCGGGCACTCCCTCTGGTCCTTATCTCGATTATCAGACCAAGTTAGTCGGTGTTTATCGACAAGGTCTCGAGGCCGCCGATTTGCGCCTTAATAACCGCGGCACTCGCACGACTGTGCTAGCTGACCTCAACAAGATCGTCAGCGACACCGAAAAAAAAGAACAGATTCTAACCAGTGCCTTTACTGCTACTAACGACGGTATCATCGAAAGCGCCTTGCGCCGCATTCGTAACCAACAGTCAGCCGCCTTTGCCAAGGCGATGGCCGAACGGCTTAAGTCGGCCGAAACGCGACTCAACGACAAAGAAGAGGATCTATCCGAAGCCGAGTTAGCCTTGGTTGAAGCGGCTAAAGAGCAGATCTCGCAAGTGGCCGCTAACGCCCTCAACTCGATTGATCGAATCTATCAGACGGTACTTAGTTCTGGCATACCGACCCAGATCGATGGTGTGATTGGCCGTAACCCACTCCAAGAGGCCAAGTTTAGAGTGACGGCGCAAGTCGAAAAGATTACGCCGCTCGCCGAACAGCGGATTAACCGTATTGCGACCGAGTTTGCCGCCGAGACGACGGTCTCAGCCCTGGCCAAAGAGATTGTCGCTAAGTACGCGACGGCCGAACTGGTCAATTACAAACAGACGGTCAAAGAGCTAGAAACCTATTTTTCAGCCGGCGACCCAACCCGCGCCAAATACAATAAACAGGTGCGTAACTTACAGAAAAAGGCCGAGGGCTGTAACAGCTTACTATGTAACATCGGCCGCGTTGCCACCGGAGTCGGTAGTGCCTTGATTAGTAAAAGTACTGGCGGTCAGATCAACATTCCGAGCGAGGCTCTCAATAAAGTAGTCGGTATTCGCGATCCCCAGGTGGTGGCTGGTTATAGTAGAGCCGGTATCTCGAGCTTACCGAATTCGCGCGGCGGCTGCTTTGGCAGCTTACCGAGTAAGTGGCAACCAAAGCTAGTTGAGGTGGCCTTGGCTCAGAGTAGTAGAGATACGGATGCAGAAGGCGCCGCTAACGGTAATGATGATGCTTTCAGTAACGCTGGCGGATTATATAACTCAAACTCGGGCGTTGTCGGAACTACAGTTAGTCGTAGCGAAAAGCCAAATGCAGATCAATCAACTAAGAGTGCGACTGCTCAAGGAGCGACAAGATTATTGAATGTTTTCGGACAGGCCTCTAGTCTATTCGGTGGTAGTTCTAACTCGCAACGTTGTCCGGTGAGCGGCGCCTCAAATGCTAATCTCACTAATCAGGTATTTAACGCCGCTATCGGTGGATCTCAGGGTAGTGGCCGCTTCTCTGCGGCGCAGGCTAAACAAGTTCTGAACCTATTGGGTAGTTCTAATAGGTCAGAACTCTCGGTCCTTTTCAATGTCATCGGCAATAGAGATCGTGGTAGCTTGGATCAGATAACTGCGGCGGCACGAAGCCTTGGTATTAATCTTAATGGAATTCGAGATTACGAGACTCTGTATTACCAACTGACCTGTAATTCGAGGATACTGAGCCTCGCTCCTAGTAGTAGTCAACAGACTAGCATTCTCCGACTCTGCCAAGGCTACAAATAACCTTGACTTTTAGCTAATAACTTGCGATAATCTCTACATCAACTTCGGTTGATGGCGTAGCGACATGGCCGACATTGTCGTGTTACCTGGAGAAACCCATGCCTTGGCGCATCGTCGAGGGTCCTGATAACCACGAGCTCTACTCAGCGCTTGCGGAGCAAAAGCCGATTACTTTCACCACTGCCGGAGGAATCAAGATCTCTATTACGGTGAAGCGTGCCATGGCCATTGTGATTGACGAGAACGGTAGACCCCTCTCGTTCAGTTTTTTTGGCTTTTCTTTAGGTCAAGAGCCGGAGTTCACCGCGGTATCGTACTGTCGACAACCTACCCGCGGGCGACGTCCGAGGCAACTCGGTTTGCTATCAATCGGCAACGAGGCTCAGGGCTTCTTTGATCGAATCGTAGACGCTGGAGAAGGCTTCAGGCCAGAACTCAGTGTCAGCGATGGCCCAGATCTCTTTTCGCTGGTCGCGGCGTTTATCAGCGGTGCGCCGGTCGTCTTCGAGACCGCTGCCATAGGAGAAAGCCGCAGATCGATGATCGAGGTCATCCCTCGTGAATTGGCCCTGCAAAACAGCCAATTCACGGTGACGGCTGTTGCTGTTGAAGACGGAGCCGATAAGCTCTCGATCTCTTACGATCCTCAGGCCAGAGTTGGTGCCGCCCAGCGCCTTTAGCCGGTCAGATATCTCACTTGTCAATAATCCCCGCTTTGAGCGACTCGAGGCGGGGATTATTTAATATAAATTATGATTAGGGGCAATTCAAAACTATTATCCTTTGCACCAAATTTAGGTGTTAAAGCCTCAATCAGCCAACAAATCTGCAACGGCTACAAATAGCCTTGACTTCTAGCCAGTAGCTTGCGACAATCTCTACATCAACTTCGGTTGATGGCGTAGCGACATGGCCAACATTGTCGCGTTACCTGGAAATCTTACCGATGAGTCAACCACGTATATACGTTGGTCACATCGTGACAGTGGTAAAGAAGTACGTCCGATCTTACGCTTTAGAGCGTCATGCGAGACAATACTGGTTTGCCTCTAGTGCGATGAGAGCTGAACGGCTCTGGTTCAGCTCAGACTTTATCGACGACCAGTTTGAGCTGCTAGTCGATGTTGTCAAAGGCGGGCCCGACAACTTGACGATTGGCGGTAATACCTCGCTTGGCGAGCGAATGCTCATTCACTTCGGCTGCTGTACGAACTACGTTCTCAGGGGCGAGTTGGCCTCAAAGCAACTGGCCGCCAATTTACCCGTCACTAGAATGGCTGAATATACAGTCAGAAACACACACTGGGACTTGTTGGCTGGCTGGGAGTGCGATATGAGTACTAACAATACTCAGCGCATGATCCTCAAGCTAAATCCGACTAACGAAGCGGTTGGATGCAAGCCACACGAAGCAGTAGTTTTAGCAGTGGTACCAATCGAGATGCGCCGATCAGGCGAAGGTCAGTTCATCTTGGTTGCCGAAGTGCTGAAAGACTTGTTGCAAGGTCTAAGAAAACCAGGGAGAGTAGTAGTCCAAGTAGATACCAAGGCCGGTATCAATTTGGCTTACCGCCTTCCTCCTAGATGATGACCCTGGCCTGACAAACTTTAATCCCCGCCTCGAGCGACTCGAGGCGGGGATTTTCTGTTCTTAAACGTTGCCTATGTGTTAGTATGTTTATTGATTTAGAGACTAATTGCCAAAGAACTCACTGGGATCGGCAATTACCCGGGTGTCATCTTGAAAGCCTGGTTGAGAAATGTCATTACCTTTAAGGCTATCGGTCAATCCATTTTGTTCACTAGTGCCCTGAATAAAGTCGGCCGAGAATTTCGAGACATACTGGACGATGGCATAAGAAGCGACGATCACAATAATACCGATGATGGTGTTGTAGATCTGCTTGCGAGCTGTCTCGGTCTTGGTAGGATCACCCTGTGAGGTAATAAACTTAATACCAGCCCAGATCAGATAGAAAATAGCTAGTACGGCACCGATCAAGAGCAAGATATTAAGAGCAATAACGACAATCTGTAGCGGAGTATAGTTCTGATTCTGTTGGATGACGACTGGTGAGATCAGGCCAACTAAATCGTTAATATTCAAGCCGACAAAGCCATTGGACTGTGCCAAGGCGAACTGCGGTAAGATGGCCGAAAGAATTGCACTAAATTTAAATAACCGTTTCATGATCCTCCTTGAGTAAGTCTATCTTTCATTATCATAGCGTGAATTAAATCCTAATTACAAGGGGCTATTTTACTATGTCGCCCTTTTGACTATCAACTGCATCGTTACCAGGTAAGTTACAGGCTGGATTAGTCTTGTCCGTAAAGTTATTGCCAGAGCTATCGATTAAATTGGCTGTCAGATTAAGCTTACCGGCGGAGTTAGTATCTGAGCTGTCAGTGGTTATTAATGGTTGATCGTAGTTAGTCAGGTTATTGACCACAACTTGAATTGTAACGTTGGCGAGCAAGACGACCAGCGCGCCGACAATCACGGTGCGAATAACGGTCTTAGCCTTGACGATATTGGCCTCGACACCGCCCGAGGTGACATAGAGATAGATGGCGTAGTTAATACCTATAAAGAAGCCGATGCCGGCTAACCAGCCTAGCCCCGAGAGAGCAAAGTTGAGAATGCCCGGCAGCCCGATCTGAATCGGGCAGTCAATCAAATTTCCCGAGGTATAGCTCTGCCCATCTTTAACCAACAGGGTGTTGATGAAGTCAGTTACGTTGAACTCATTCATGGAGTAGCCTTAAAGCCGGCTTGGTTTGCCTGTGGTATCTCGCCCTCTAGGACGCTGACAATCGCCTGACGCGCCAACGATAAAGCGGCGATATAACAGAGGGCGATCAGTAATCCGGTTAAGGTCGCCTTGAGCGCTCTTTTGCCTCGATCGTATTCAGCCACCTCGCCACCAGAACGGATAAAGATAAGGCCAGAGACGATAATCGAACCAACTATGCCGGCAAACAACACAATATAATAGGCATCGCTCAGGTATTCGAGTAGCTGCTTAAAGCTAGTGAACTTCGAGCGCGGTAAACAGGCGGCAATTCTCGAAGCGCCAAGATCGCTAACCGATTGGAGGGTGGTGGACGGATCGTCCGGCTCTGGCGTGGCCTCGGTCTGACAGTTGCTGTCGAGAGTTTGGACTTCAGTCAGCGTTGGCTTTGCTTGCGCTAAACTCAATTGCGGCCAAAGTAGCGACAGACAGCAGGTTAAGATAAATAAACTTTTTTGCATATAATTATTCTACATCTAAGGAGTAGTTGGGTTCGCAGGGATATCTATTCCTGCCTCTTCAGCGGTCAAGCCTGGAATAGTCGGACTACTGCCCCGCTGACTATCGGTAATCGGGATCTTGAGGGTCTGGTAGAGAAGATGGGTAAAGATGAGTAAGACCAAGCCCAGAATCGTGCCCTTAATATCGTCAA
>CAZQGJ010000036.1:0-7750 GCA_964592905.1 uncultured Candidatus Saccharibacteria bacterium
AGTCCTGTCGGAATCAGATTGTCCTCGCTCAAGCCCTCGAGAGCGGTGATCTCGATCTGGGGCGACTCGACTGGAAAGAGAGTCTTGAACTCCTCACCGCGCAAGGCCTGTTCATAAGCGATGGGCAAGACGCGTTCGAGCATCGAGTTAATGACGGTGCCGTTGCCAACCTTGGCAATAACGAGCGAGCGAGGGGCCTGACCCTGTCGAAAACCCTTGATCTCGACTCCGGCCTTGACCTCGGCTAAAGCCAGCTCATACTGTTCGGCTAAAAGGGCTTGGTCGACGGTTAATTCAAAACGAATACGGGATTGAGGTAGTTTTTCAATTTTAATCATGGAGCGAGTATAACGCAGACCTGTTATCCGGTCAAGTTGCAGGTTGCGTCGAGAGCGCCTGATAGGCCGGTAGCGGCTGATTGGCTAGATAGGTCAGAGCCGCCCCACCGCCGGTCGAGACATAATCCATCTTGTCGAGTAGCTTGAAGCGGGCTAAATCAGTCGCGGTATCGCCGCCGCCAATCAGCTTGATCGCCTTGGCATCGGCCAGGGCGCGAGCCAAAGCCTGACTGCCGACAGCCGAGCTCGGCTGCTCGCAGATACCCAAGCTACCGGCCCAGAAGACTAAGCCGGCCTCGTTAATCGCCTCGATATATTGCTGGATAGTGCGTGGTCCGAGGTCGACAATCCGATCGTCCTCGATTTGATAATCGGTCGGCAAACTCAGTTTGGCGGCGAATTCAGGATCAGCCAAAAGTTTCTTCGCTAGCGGTAAATAATCAGGGTCGCTTACCGAACGGCCGATATCTTCTCCTTTAGCCTCGAGAAAGACATTGGCCACCACGCCGCCCAACAAGATACGGTCAGCTAGTTTAGCTAGTTCTGGTAAGAGACCGAGCTTCTCGGGTAGCTTTGCGCCGCCGATAATCAAGAGGTGCGGCCGTCTTTGGCTACTCCCCTCTTTAAGTAAGTTCAGATGGGCTAACTCTTCGGCAAATCTGAGGCCGAGATAGCTCGGCACCAGCCCCGCCACTCCAGAAGTCGAGACCGACTGCCGATGAGCCGTACCAAACGACTCGTTGACAAAGTAATCTACTTGCTCAGTTAAGAGCCGAGCCAGTCCCCGCTCGTTCGCCTCTTCCGAGGCATCGAAGCGCAGATTTTCTAACAGACGAATGTTCTGACAGAGCTGATACTGAGTCTCGAAGATTGGCGACTCGACTGCCTCGGGTTGGTGTCGAACGATGCGCGGCCGAGAGTAACCGGTCAACAGCGCTGTTAAACGACGGGCGATCGGCAACAGCCGTAAATCAGCCATGCGACGGCCGTTCGGCCGGCCCAGATGAGTGATCAGTGTGAGCTGTTGATCGGCCTGACTCAACAGTTTGAGAGTCGGCAGGGCGGCCTTAAGCCGCCAGTCATCGACTAACTGACCGTTCTTGTCGAGCTCTAAATCAGCGTCGATTCTGACCAGAGCCCGTTGGCCGGGCTGAAAGTGACGAGAGCTAATCAGAGCTGGTTTGGAGTGGCTACTCATACCGCAAGGCGTTCAGCGGGTTGAGTTTAGCGGCGCGGTTGGCCGGATATATGCCGGTGGCAATGGCCAAGACGATGGGAAAGATCAAGGCCGCCGCCAACAATAACGGTGGGTATTGAAAGATCGGCAAGGCGGCGGCCGCATTGAGCCGCGCCGCCTGATTAAAGGCAAACTCCAAAAGCCAGTTAAAGCCCAGTGACAGAGTAATGCCAGCCATACCGCCAAAGAAACCCAGGATCGAGGCCTCGGTCAAAAAGAGCTGGCGCACGGCGCGATTAGTTACACCAATCGCCTTCATGATGCCAATTTCGCGAGTCCGCTCGATGAGGGCGATAGTCAGGGTATTAAACATGCCGATCGAGGCGACCATCAGGGCAATGAAGCCCAAAGTCGCCAAACCGATCGTCACGTAGCCAAAGATTCGCCGGGCTTCGTCTAGCTGCTTGATCAGGGACTGAACCTTGTAGCCTTGAGCGATTAGGCTAGCTTGCAACGGTTCGATCGAGGCCCGATCTTCGGCTAAAACCTTGACGCTTTGGTAGTTCAACTGACTGGCCTCGCCCATTAGGCTAACCGGCAGATAAGCGATCGGGCTATCCCCTAAATCGGCCGAGATACCGACGACGGTCAGCCCCTCGAGTGTGGCGCTCTCGGTTGGTCGATCGGGTAAATCGTAACTCAACTTAACCGTTTGACCTAAAACGGATTCGGGCGTCAGATCCAAAAGCGTTACCAAGCGTCGCGAGATGACGATCTGTCGGCTGTCCGAGGCAAAGAATTCGCCGCGAATTAAACTGACCCCATCGAGCTCAAAATAGCCAGGTGTCGAGGCGATTAAAGAAACCTCAGCCAGATTACCGGCTAAGCTCAAGCGTCCGGCTAAGTTCTGGATCGGCACAGCCTTGATGACGCCTGGCGCTTGACTGATCTTTTGTAAATTAGCTAAATCAAGCACACGCGGTGCGCTGGCGTCGTCGTTCGAAGCGGTAACATCGAGCGAGAGTAACGACTTAGAGGCGGTAATTCGACCAATAACAATATCTTGCAGGCCAAAACCCAGGCCAACTAAAGAGATAATTAACGAGATAGCGACGCCGATACCTAAAATTGTCAGCGTACTTCTCAACCAGTTGACACGAATCATCCGGGCCGAGATACGAATTATATCGATCAAGCGCATCAGGCGTTCTCCATAGACAGCTGGCTGTCCCAGCGTAGGCTAACCCAGTGCAAACTAGCGCAGTGCCAACTAACGCATCGCATAAGCACCCTCATTCGCCTTAAAATCCGCCAACTTCTGAAAGCTCTTCTCGCTGACCGCTGGCGGAACCGTACTGGGGTCGTGACTGATATACTCTTGCTTCTGAATCTGGCCATCGCGCATATAGATTACCCGCGTGGCAAAGCTCAAATAGTTGGGGTTGTGAGTAACTAAAATAATGGTGTGTTTAGAGCGATAGTGGAGACCGTGGAGGATCTGCATCACCGCATCGGCCGATTTAGTGTCGAGGTTGCCGGTCGGTTCGTCGATCAATAGAAATTGAGGATTATTAATCAAGGCTCGGGCAATAGCTACGCGTTGCTGTTCACCGCCCGAGATCTCGTTCGGGTGACGGTTAGCATAGGCTTCGAGCTTAAATAGTTTCAGTAGTTCGAGCGCCCGTTTGCGGCGAGGCTGATACCGCACACCGCTAGCCGACTGGGGCAAGGCCACATTTTCCCAGACCGAGAGCGATTTAATTAAATTAAAGGTTTGAAAGACGATTCCCATCCGCAGTCGATGATACGAGGCTAACTCTTCGTCAGTTAAGCGCGAGAGATCTTGTCCGCCGACGCTAATAGTCCCCCAGGTTGGGCGCTCGAGACCAGCCAACAGGTTAAGCAAGCTCGACTTGCCCGAACCAGATGGACCAAAGATAATCACAAACTCACCGGGCGAGACGGTAAAGGTCAGTTCACGCAAAATGAGCTGATTATTATCTAGCGGATCCTCACCATAGGTCTTACTGACCGACTGAACCGAGATCAGAGGCGGTTGATCGCTCTCTGGCGTGAGGCCGATAGTTTTAATGGCAGCTGACATAGTGCGTAAACCTAGCCGCCCTCAAAGATGCGAATCAGCCAGCCAAAGGAGCCCATCAACCCGTCAACGATTAGTTCAAAGATCGACTTGGTGTTCTTAGGCGTGGTAAAGCTAATCTCTTGATTGGCGGTATTGCCAAAGGGATCGACAGAGTGGACAGTTAGTTTATAAGGAGTCAAAGGACTCAAATCCCCCGAGGCTAAGAGCTCTTGTTGCAACTGAAAGGCGGTGCCACCGGCCACTTCTTTAATCGTGGCGTTGCCCGATTTGGCCTGCAACTGACCAGAGCTTTTGGCTGGCTCATTAGTAATCCATTTTGCCCGCAGTATCAACTGGTCGCTAGAGCGCTCGACGGTGACCTTGAGATCTTTAATTTCAGGGGCGGTCGTATCGGTCGCGGTCGTAAACTCTTTGCTCTCGGTCTTGATCTGTTTACCCTGTTGATCGGTGGCCGTCAATGTATAGCGGTATGTCGAGTTACCGACTAATCCCGAAAGGGACAGTTGATGAGTTTTAAGGTAGGCGCTATCGCCGGCGGTCTGCTTACCGCGCTTGGCCAGATCGTCAACCGGCTGAAACTCGATCAAGCCCGAGGTCGCCGTATTAGTGGTCCAGATAAAGTCCACCGCATTGGCTCCGCTCGGCACCGCCTTGACTGAAACGAACTTAGGTTCGGCAATCGTGGCAAAGCCCATGTCTGAGCTACTCTGCGAGTTACCATCCGAGGCCTCGGCAATAATTCGCAGGTGATATTCGACCCCAGACTTGAGGCCGGTCAGCTGCACGGTGTGATCCTTGGTGTACTCTTTACTGAGGTTGGTACTCTCGCCGTAGGCGGCGGTAGTACCATATTCGATCTGCGTCGTAGTCGGACGACCCGTTTTCCAGGTAATCAAAGCTCGATCGTAACCGATATCGCTAATCTTAACGGCGTTAATACCCGACTCTGCCGTCGTGGTGGCGGTAAAATCGGCCGACTCAACGGTTGCCCCGTCGTCGCTACGTGAAACGACCTGTAGATGATAGAGGGTTTCTGGCGTCAGGCCAGGGATAGTCACCTGATGCGAGGTTGAGGTTTCGGTAGTACCGGCCTCGAGGCCATAAGCTGTCGTCTTGCCGTAACGAACTGTCGAGCTTGAAGCCTGATCGGTTTTCCAGGCAACGGTTAGCTTAGTCGCATCGAAGGCAGTGACTGTCGGACCCTCGGTAATCTGTGCCTTGGTTGAAGCGGTCCCGACAATCGAGGTCGCCACATAGATATCGGTGAGTTGAAAGTTACTCGAGCTGGCCTGAATCGCCAAAGCTGAACTAATCGGCCATAATAGACCGATAGTCAGTAGTAACGACGCAACCTTAACTCCCCCTTGTTGGAACATAGATCTATCTTAGCAACTCACTTTAGAGCTGACTAGTGGTTAGTGTGAAGTATCTTTGCGTCCGTAATAGAACTCATTCTATATCAAAAAGCCCCAATGGAAAAATCCACTGGGGCTTTAGTTAGGCAGGACACTCGGTCACTGTCGTAACGCGGTTTGAATAACCGCCCTGGTTGCGTCCGAGATGTTCAATGTGTTGAAGGCATCGTCGGACGGCGCAAGACAGTAATGCGCCTGGTGTTCAGTTGGCTCCAGCTTGATTTCATCTGGGGCAGTTTGGACGAGAAAGTTAAACTGCCTCGTCTTCTTGCCGGATCCAGACGTGTAATCAAACAAGCTGAGATAGGCTAGAATTGAGGTAACGACAAGGCCGGTTTCCTCTCGTACTTCGCGTACAAGTGCCGTCAGCAGGTCTTCGCCTACATCCACCGTGCCACTTGGTAGCTCAACGAGTCCGCCCATGAAGTCGGATGGTAGCCGTTCTAGAAGCAGAAACTTGTCATCTATACAGATGACTGCGCCGACGACCAGTTTCTGGACGCCGTCTCTTCGAGATTCAGCAACTAGTTGCTCGATGGAGTCGTGATCGACTTTTGACTGCATATAAAGAAAAGACTAATATTGGAGCGGGCAGCGGGAATCGAACCCGCCGCTTCTGCTTGGAAAGCAGACATATTACCACTATACGATGCCCGCCAGTTATGTTAAAAGATAGCTATGACAGTAACTTCTGTCAACCGGCCTCGAAAGTAAACCCAAATGTTGGCCAAGCCTCGGCCGAGAGACTGGTTCAGTGTAGCGCTCGCCGTCCTAGCGTGCGTGATCATCTTCTCTGGAGTACTCGCGTTAGTACTGTTACTCTCTGCCTGCTTTCGCAGCGACAGCCCATGATGGGACTCGTCGACCACTACTAGCCCCAGCCTCTGCGAGGCTGGGGCCTTGATTTTTACATCAACTTATGATTAAATATCAGCACTACAGATCGTCTGTAGTCCTGCCTAAGGGATCGCACCTTGAGACGTATCTTGTTACAGCTTTTCTGCATGATGGTTACCATCGTGTTTCTCCTCAGTTCAGCTTGTTCGTCAACAGCTTCGACAGCGGTGCTGTTACCGAACCACTTCATGCTCGCGTTTCGAAGTGGTTTCAACTACGCTCGTCAGGATCAGACGCGAGTCGTACTGCCGGCGGTGGTCTGTTACAGAAACCAGATCATCGGGACGGGGGTTGATCATCAGATCCTTACACCCGAGGCGCAGGCGATAGCCAAGAAAATATTGGCTATACCCGGGGTCATCAGCTGCAGTTTTAGCAATAAACCCAACACCGACTATCAGTATCTGATCGTCGAAACTGCCGAACTGTTTCCTTGCCAGCCAGAAATACGTGCCGATGCGCAACGAATCATGGACGGCCAGGAACTGGGCAAACGACCATCTAGACCGTTGATCATCGTCATGGCTTACGATTCACAGTTTAAGCGACAAATAACTGTGGATTTCAACCGAGAGCTGGGTCAGATTTCGGCTGAAAAGCCGATCGTTCTGCGGGCCTATCGATTGTCGACCGTAGAAGAGCGTGAGATTCTGCAACGGATCGGCACACCTACTAGCGAGTTAGTTACAACTCTCGCGAAAGAGCTAGGGCAGGATCTGGCCACCATAGAACTCGGGCCATACCATATGTGCTTGCAGTTCTCGTTTTTCCTAACGGATCGCGAAAGAACCGAGGAAGGTACAGCCAAGCATCGAATAGATGTCATTGCTCGATTGCTTCAACAAAAGCTCGAGAAGCTCCCCTAACCCTCTCCGAACCCTCTCCGATTGAATAAGTTGGAGACAATCTAAACCCCCTCGCGCCAATCGGTGCGAGGGGGTTTGTAGTTTAGGCCCTTCGACATTATTGCTCGTGTTGGTCTGGACAGCTCTCTCTCTTTGTGGTAATATCAACCGGCTCGAATCACGAGCCAACTATCGAGAGTGATCTCGAGGACTCAACCGTGAACCAAGAACGGCGTGAACGTGAAATTGGCATCAGTCTAGCCTCGTTGCTACCTTGGAGCGCAGTCCGACCCGTGCGAGCCACCCTTTTTGCGAAAGAACTCGGGTTCGACTTCGTTCAAACTCTACCCTTCAGAGGTTTTGGATCGGTGAACGCTAAGCTTATCGAGCAACTGACTCAACTCCCGATACCGATTCGCTACTGCGAAGGAGCGTGGAACCAATGGGACTCTTTTGGTCAGGTCGTCACCAATCATGTCAAGAGAATAGCGGGCCCTCCGGGTTATCCAACAGCCCTCGACTACTTGCTCTTTCCACCTGATCTAAAATGTAAGCCACTAGAGCAAGCTTTGAGTCAAATCGCAGGGGAAGACGGATCGCTACCCTACCTGATCAGCCACTCGTTTGAACCTGAGGCTGAGAATAGAGTTGAGGCAGCCAGACAGCTCGTCGAAGTCCACCGAGGTCTCGGCCTTACGGTTGAAGAGATCATCGAACTCTGCAATCAACGCCAACAACATCGGTGTTTAGTCATCGATACGCACCATCTGCGAATGATGGACGGCAGTTGGAGGTTGGCTTTGCCCCAGCTCCTACCTTATACCCGAGCCGTTCATGTCGCTCCCCTGCGCAACACGCCTCGCGGTCAACTTTCGGAACTAGATCGATGCTTAGCCGGTACGCCGACCGAATTAGGCGAGATGATGGAGATGATCGCCTACGTCACGCCAGATCCACCGTTCGACTACATCGTC
>CAZQGJ010000037.1:0-6836 GCA_964592905.1 uncultured Candidatus Saccharibacteria bacterium
CGACCAAAGGGATCCTTGGCTACCGCCGCGACTTTGTGTGTGCCAGCCGAGAGATTAGCTGCCTCGTAGCTGTAACGGTAAGGGGCGGCTACGGTCGAGCCAACCAGGGTGTCATCGATATAGAAGTCAACGCTCGCCACGCCGTACTGACCGCCGGCGCCAGCCTCGATCTCGAAAGTGCCGGTGACGTTGGTGCCGTTAGGCCGGCTGATGAATATCGATGGTCGATTCTCAGCTGTAAAGGCGGTGCATTTTTCGGTCGGCGGCTGATTATCTAAGCCATTGGCCTTGGCATAGTCTCGGACTGGATTCTCCCAGCGACTATCGGTCGGTTTTTCTGAGTGGACCGAGACAAAGAACTTCTCTTCGACTTCGCTCGCCGGTGCCTCGGCGTCGGCCACCAGATTAGTACCTTTACATAATTTGACTTTGAGATAGACATCATCTTCTTTGGTTGGCACCTGCCAAGGGGCGAACCAGTCGGTCAGGCGACCATCTTCGGGTGGAGTGGCATCGGTCGGTAGCTTGCCCGAGAGCTTGGCCACAGTGACTTGGGTCAATTGACTGGGTCGGCTAAAGGTTTCGTTGCCTAGGCTCGGCAGAACGGCTGACATATAGCCGCGGAAGATTGGCACAGCAGCGTTAGCGGCTAAGACGCCTTTGCCTAACGGCGAGTGATCGTTATTACCAGTCCAGATGGCGACGACGAGCGAGGGCGTATAGCCGACGGTCCAGGCATCGCGAACATCGGCCTGGCCGTTATTAAAGCCGTTGGTGGTGCCGGTTTTAGAGGCGACCTGACGGCCACCAAAGCTCAACAGGTTGCCAAAGACCGGTGCTTTAGCTCCTTGGTCGGCCAAGATATCGCTGATCTGCCAGGCGATGGCTGGATCGATGACCGGTTTAAGATTCTCTTTGGGCTGATTTTCCTCGAGGATCTTGCCGTTCTTTTCGGTAATTTTGAGTATCGGTAGGGGATCATGGCGAACGCCAGCGTTAGCCAAGGTGCCATAGGCGGTGGCCAATTCGATCGGTTTGACCTCGGCCGAACCGAGAACTAACGATAGGCCGTATTGATCCGGTCGATCGAGCGTATTAATCCCTAAGTCGGCTGCGGTAGCCAGGGCCGATTTAATACCGGCTAGCGCCAAAGCCTTGACGGCGGGAATATTTAACGACTGGGCCAAGGCGTTACGCATGGTAATCGGGCCGCGAAACTTACCGTCAAAGTTATTAGGCTGATAATCGCCAAAATCGGTTGGCACATCCCAAAAGAGCGAGGCGGGGGAGTACTTATCTTTCAGTAGAGCGGCATATACTAACGGTTTAAAGGCCGAGCCTGGTTGACGCTTGGCGGTGATGACGTTGAACTGACCGCCGATCTCGGAGTCAAAGTAATCGGCGCTCCCGACCATGGCCAAGACCTCGCCATTTTTTGGATTGAGGGCGACTAAGGCCGCATTTTGAATGCCGTACTTACTGCGGTTAGTGGCGGCCCCGCTGGCCACTGCCGTTTCGGCGGCCTTTTGTTGGTCGATATCCAGGGTAGTGATAATAGAAAGACCCTTGTCAAAGACGGTCTCGCCATACTTTTCGGCGACTAAATCGCGGACATACATCACGAAGTGAGGCGCCAAGATCGTGTCTTTGCGAGGCACTGTTTTGAGAGCGACTTGACTGGCGGCCTCGGCCTCGGCCTCGCTGATATAGTCGAGCTCGGCCATCCGTTTAAGCACCAGATTGCGTCTGGCGATCAGGTCGTCGACGTGACTGCCGTAGGGCGAGAAATAGTTGGGTGCCTTGGGTAGGGCGGCCAAGGTGGCTGCCTCGGCTAAACCGAGATCTTTGGCCTTTTTGCCAAAGAAGGTTTGGCTGGCGGCCTCGACACCATAGGTATTACCGCCAAACGGGATCTCGTTGAGATAGAGCTGGAGGATTTTGTCTTTATCGAACATCGTTTCGAGCTCGATCGAGATAATCAGCTCGCGAATCTTGCGATCGAGTCGCTTTTGGCCATCGCGGAGGACGGCATTTTTGACTAGCTGTTGAGTAATGGTCGAGCCGCCTTGGGCTGGTCGACGCAAGACGATGTCGTAATAAATCGCCCGAAGGTAGCCCCGTATATCAAAGCCGCTGTGACGATAAAAGTTCTTGTCTTCGATAGCGATGACGGCAGATTTGATATTTTCCGGGATCTCTTCAAAAGGAATCGAGATCCGTCGCTGTTGACCAGAGATGGCGTATAGTAGATGCTCGCCAGTGCGGTCAAAGATCTTAGTCGTCTCTTCGCTATTGAGATCGCGTCGAATACCCTGAGGGGTCGGCAGGTCTTTGGCATACCAAGCAAATAAAAAGATGACGGCGCCAACTCCAGCGAGGCCGAGTCGCCAGCTCCAGGTCCAGAGCTCTTGACGGCTTGGTCGCCAACGACGCTTTTTGTCAGTCGAGTGTGACTGACGCCGAGAGGCTCCGTGGTTAACGCGGAGTGGATTGTGCCACAGTCGATTAAGTTTAAGTAGTTTGAACTTTTTGGGGGGCACTCTTACCTACCAATTCTGATAGCTTTATTATATAGTAAAGCCTGATAAAAGAGAATTATGCCAGTTGAACTTACTCCCCCAGCCCTAACTGCCGCGGTTGATGAACTGTTTTCACAGAACTTTGCCGAAGCCATCGATGCCGTTCATTTGCGTGAGCGATTACTTAGCGGTCAGAAGCTTAGAGTCAAGCTTGGTGTCGATACCAATAAGCCTGATTTGCACTTAGGGCATGCCGTAGTCTTAACTAAACTCCGCCGGTTGCAAGAGCTCGGCCATCAGGCCGTCATAATCTTGGGTGACTATACAGCGACTTTGGGCGACCCGAGCGATAAGCAACAGGCCCGGACTCTGATCGACCCTCAAGAAACCAAGGCCAACGCCTTGCAGGTCCAAGAGCAGATTCTCAAGTTACTCGACCCTAGTTTGACCGAATTTCATTACAATAGTCAGTGGCTGGCCGCCCTTGATCTGCGAGCCATCACCGAGATCGTCTCTAAAGTTTCGGTTAATCACCTACTCGGTCATCAGACCTTTGCCGATCGACTCGCCAGTCAACAGCCGTTAATGGTCCACGAGCTGATATATCCGATTCTACAGGGTTACGATTCGATCCAGATAAGGGCCGATCTAGAGCTCGGCGGCATCGATCAAAAGTTTAACTGTCTGATGGGACGACTGATGCAACGCGCTTACGATCAGCCGACCCAGGATATCTTACTGGTGCCTTATTTGGCCGGTATCGATGGTCAGGCCAAGATGAGTAAATCACTTGGTAACACTATCAACCTCACCGATTCGGCCGAGGAGATGTTCGGTAAAACTATGTCGATTCCAGATGGTCAGATTATTGCTTATTTTGAGTTAGCCACCTTGGTGCCCGAGTCAGTTATCGAGGGCTGGCGACAAGAGCTGGCCTCGGCAGACTTTAATCCTAAAGAGGCCAAGCTGGCTTTGGCTCAAGCGATTACTAGTCTCTATCACGGATTGGAGTCGGCCAAGCAGGCCGAGACGGCCTTTGTTAACCGGTTCCAAAAAAAGCAGCTACCTGCTGATTTGCCAAAGTTAGCGATTGCCGGACATTATCCAACGGTGATCTTAGCGCTGATGGCGAGTGAGCAGCTCGAGTCCAACACCGCTGCCCGTCGCTTGATCGAACAGGGCGGTGTCAGACTCGACGAGCAAACCCTTGATCAACCGTTGTCTCCGATCGAGCTCAAAGCTGGGCAGATTCTTGAACTAGGTAAGCGGCGAGCCTACAAAATCGCCACTCAGGCGAAGCACCGATGATCAAGAGCTGGCTAACTGAATTTAATCTGGTTTGGCAAAGCTTCCTTCAGACCGAATTAGGCCTGACGCCAATTGAGCTTAACGATGAGCCCGAACTATCTTGGCAGTGGGGAGCGCGTGGTCGCGGTGACCTGGTCAACTCTGCCGCCTTAAAACTTGGTCAACGAACCGATGAGCCGCCTTACGAGCTAGCCGAGCGTCTAGCCTCGGGCTTCCAGCAGTGTCTTCCACTCGGGTTGGCAGTCAAGATCGAGGTCGCCAGACCTGGTTTTTTGAACCTTTATTTTAGTCAGTCATGTTGGCCAGAGCTAACCAAGGCTAGCCAAGGTGCGCCAGAGATCAATAATGCTGGCAGAACTGATCAGCAGTCGAGGCATTGGCTGATCGAGTTTGGACAGCCCAATACTCACAAAGTCCCGCATATCGGCCATCTCTTTAGTTACGTCTTTGGACAGGCCTTAGCTAACCTCTTCGAAGCCACCGGCGATCGAGTCACCCGCCTTAACTATCAAGGCGACATCGGGCCGCATGTGGCGAAATGTCTCTATGCCATCAGCCAACAGCCGTTTTCAGCCGATCAGCTGTCTGGTGAGGAGTTGGCGTTGGCTCGAGTTAACTACCTACAAAGCTGTTATCAGGCTGGCGCCCTGGCCTATGCCGACGACCCCACGGCTAAGATCGCTATCGACCAGATTAATCAAGCGCTTTACCGCGGCGATCAAGAGTGGTGTGGGCTTTGGTTGAGGACTCGACAGTGGAGTCTCGACTATTATCAACTTTTCGAGGCCGAAATCGGTATTAAATACACCAAGAGCTATCTCGAAAGCCAACTTTTTGCCGAGGGCCAGGCGATTGCTCAAAAGGCAACCGAGGCTCAGAATGGTCAAACGGCTATTTTAGTCCGTGATCAAGGGGCGATCATCTTTAAGCCGGATCCAGAAAAACCGACCGAAGCTAAACTCCACACCCGCGTCTTCATTAGCTCGGCCGACACTCCGACTTACGAGGCCAAAGAGCTCGGACTATTCCAGGCTAAGCTCCGAGATTTCGAGTTCGATTACTCATTGACCACTACCGCTAACGAACAGAACGGCTATTTTCAGGTGGTTAACTATGTGGCCAGTCGTATTTGGCCAACGCGTTTGGCCGGCAAGATCGAGCACTTAGGCTACGGGCTAATGAACTTAACCACTGGCAAGATGTCCAGCCGAACCGGTCAGATGGTGACAGCTTTTGACTTAGTTGCCCAGACTAAACAGGCCGTTTCGCAGTATCTGGCGGCCAATCGTGATTATTCACTTGAACAGATCGAAGAGATCTGTCAGGCGGTGGCTTGGGGCGCCATTAAGTACTCGTTCCTCAAACAAACGGCGACCAAAAATATGAGCTTTGACTTAGCTAGCAGTATTAGCTTCGAGGGTGATTCCGGCCCGTATCTTCAATATACCTATGCCCGTACCCAGACCTTGCTAGCCAAAGCCAAGAGTCAGAGCTCTGAACAGGGGACAGATTCCGTTTCTGAGCTCGTTTACACCGAGACCGAGCAACAGCTAATCTTGACCTTGCTAGCTTGGCCCGATGTTTTGACCGAGGCTAAGGCGATGCGCTCTTTGCATCAAGTGGCTACTTGGCTCTATCGTTTGGCCAGTCAGTTTTCGAAATTTTACGAGGCCACTCCAGTTAATCACGAAGCCAACCCTGTTTTGCGACAGCGCCGCTTAAAGTTAGTCCAATCCGTGGCCACCGGACTCCGCGAAGGCCTCGCCCTGATGGGTATTGAGTGCCTCGATCAGATTTAAACTATTGAATTAATTCTGAACTAAAGTTAGTTCGTAAAGCTCTTGATCAAAGGTCAGATAGACCTTGTGACTTTTTAGTCTCGCCGTTAGAGTGCTGAGGCGGCCAGTCAATCGTGTCGGTAAGAGGTACTGATGAATGAAGCGGCCGGTCGCATCGAACTCGACTAGGCGCGGAGGAATATCGGCCTGCCCATCAACGTACATCAGGAGCGTTTGACTGTTCTCTTCGGCGATGATGCGTTTGGCTGGTTTGAGTTCGTCAAGGCCGGTGGGAACGCCGGTCAGTTTAAAGGCTGTTTTCTTGCCCCGGCTATACTGCCACAGCTGGCCGTCAGCTTGGAGGATATAGATCGAGCCATCGATAGCTAAATCTACCGGCTCCTGCCAGGTGGTGACCTCTTTGAGATAGCGGTTGATGGCAAATGGGCTGGTTTGAGTTAGGTCGAGCCGCCAGAGTTCGCTTTGCGCCGCATCGAGAGTGTAGATATTTTGGTTATAACTAGCCACGGCTAAACTGGTTGGCAGAGCACCTTGGGTCAAGATCGGCGACAGCTCTGAACTACCAAGGTCGAATTTGGCTAAACGGTCCTGATAGTCGGCCAAGATAACCGTCTCGCTGTCGAGTTGATGAGCGATGCGCCAGCTACTATCTGATTGATTGGCTAATTTCTCGCTCTCGCCGCCGGTTAAACGGACTCGTTTAAACTCACCATTGGTGGTTGTGTAATAGAAGAAGCCTTCGTCAATAATCGCCGCTTCGGCTTTTTGATCGAGCTTCAAGAGCGGTTGATCGAGGTCGATCCAGCTCGCCTGTCCGAGACGTTCAAACTGGCGCCTCGCCTCGCCGAGCAGCGTAGTGGCCTCGTTGCGCAATTTAGGATTATCCTTGGCCTGATTAGCGTGGGTGATGACTGTTAGCAGTTTAAGTCGAGCCGACTGTAGCTCGCCAGCGCTCTCGGCGACTTGAAAGGCCTTGAACTCGTTTTGTAGCTGTGTCTGGCTCAGTTTTTGGCCAGGAGTCGAGCTCTGGACAAGAGAGCGTTTGGATTGGATAGAGAAGCCGATGGCGCTCAGGATTAGTAAAGAGGCGATTAAGTACCAGGTGCGCGGGGCGCGTCGATAGAGTCGCCAGAGCTGCCTGAGTAAATTAAAGTATAGGTTACGACAGACTCGCCAGAGCCGACCGAGTGCGCCTCGTTTCTGACGATCG
>CAZQGJ010000038.1:0-6720 GCA_964592905.1 uncultured Candidatus Saccharibacteria bacterium
CCATCATTTGGTCCATTTTCAATTAAATTAACAACTCCGACCGCCTCGATGAAATTCGGCGTTGTGCCGTAGAGGGTGGCCGCGCCGGTCTTGTCGCCAACCTTAAGTGTTCCGGCCACGAGGCTGATCGGGGCAACTGCCTGAATCGAGTCAAGCTGCTCGATCGCCTTAATATCGGCGGCGGTAATAATATCGCCGGTCAAAAAGTTGGCCGGATTGCCGCCCTGTTGGCCAGGGTTCAAGCTAGTTAATTGACCGCCGGTCAAGGTCAAAACGTTGGTGCCCATGCCGCGGATGAGTCCCGAGACATCGTTTTTGAGCCCTTCGCCGAGTGAGATTAACAGTGTCACCGAGGCAACGCCGATAACTACTCCAATGATATTTAAGCTAGAGCGAACCTTGTTGCTCCAGATTGATTGCAAGGCTGAACGGACATTTTCCATCTTAAATCCTTTCCTGAATCTGGCCGTCAAGAATATGAATCGTTCTTTGACAACGAGCCGCTACTTTGGGGTCGTGAGTGATGAGAATGATAGTCTTACCCTGTTTATGAAGCTTGGACAAGAGGTCCAAAATCTGGGTGCCGCTTCGGCTATCGAGGTTGCCAGTCGGTTCATCGGCCAAAATTATTTCCGGATCGTTAATCAAAGCTCGAGCAATAGCGACGCGCTGTTTCTCGCCACCCGATAGTTCGTTAGGTTTATGGAGGGCGCGGCTGGCTAAGCCGACTTCTTCTAATAGCTTAAGTCCATGCTGACGTAGCTCGCCACGGTTAGTCTTGGTGCGGTTTTTAAGATAGCTAGTCGGTACTAAGACATTATCGATGGCATTCAGTCGTGAGAGCAGTTGGAACGACTGAAAGACGAAACCTATCTTCTCATTGCGAAGTTTGGCCAATTGGCTATCGGGTAAGGTCAGAGTAATCGGCTGTTCATCGATAAAAAGTTGACCGCCCGAAGGTCGATCGAGTAATCCGAGTAGGTTCATCAGGGTAGATTTACCCGAGCCTGAAGGCCCCATAATCGCCACCATCTCGCCCTGTTTAATAGTTAGCTCGATATTGATTAGTGCCGGCACCGTTAATTGACCTGTTTGATAAACTTTTTGAACCTGTTTTAATTGGTAGATAAGTTTGTTTTTCATTTTCAATCCTTAATAATCTCTTGATAGAGCTTCAGTGTTTCGGCCGCCATCTTGGCCCAAGAGTATTTGGCTAATTGTTGATCGCCTCGTTTAACGAGCTCGTGTCTGAGTTGAGTATCGGTAGCGATCTGGCGAACGGCCTGTTGGATCGAGGTTGGTTGATTAGTATCGAAGTATAGCGCTGCCTCGCCCAGGAGTTCGGGCATGGTGCTGGCTCGGTTGGCCAAGACGGGCGTGTGGTGAGCCATCGCCTCGAGCGGTGGCAGGCCAAAACCCTCGGCATGCGAAGGAAAGACAAAGGCCAAGGCCTCGGAATAGAGCTGGCTCAACTGTTCATCACTGACAAAACCAGGCAGCCTTAGCCGTGGCTGATTTTGGGCTAAGTTCTTAATTTGCTTGGCTAGCTCAGGAAAATTTGCGCTTGGCTTGCCGGGCAAGACCAGATCAAGATCTAGTTCATCGGCGACTGCCGACCAGGCCTCGATTAACTCAATCAAGCCTTTGTGAGGCCGCCATTGGGCTACTGCCAAGAGATACGGTTTGGTCTTTGGGCCTTTAGATTCTGCACTATTAGATAGCTGTGGCGTAAAGGCACCCTCGTAAATCGGTTTAATCTTATCGGGGTTGAGGTGCAAACTTTGTGCCACATCCTTGGCGACGAATTTGGTCGGCGTAATGACTAAGCGACTGGCCCAAGCGGCGTGTTGCAGGTTAGCTAAAAAGGCTAACCGTCGTAACGGGCTTGTCTGGGTTGGTTGATGCAGCATTATCAGGTCGTGAATCGTCACCATAAACGGCCGAGGCGAGAAGATCGGATGGTTAAAGTTGAGATAGTGAACCAAATCTGGTCGAAGCTTGCGAATGATCGCTGGCAGCTTTAACTGTTCGGCTAAAGAGTAGTGTGGGATATCTATGACTAATGGTTCGAAATTCTTGGCCGTCAGTTGATACTCAAGGCGATCAGCAGGAGTGAGCAGGATGGTATAGCGATTGAGTTGGTCAAGCTTGGCTAGCTCGTCAATTAACTCGCGACTATACCGGCCGAGACCAGCCGTACTTTGACGATAAAATCTAGCATCGATAACAATATGTGCCATAGCCCCTAGTTTAACAGGTTAAACTAGGGGCTGACAAGACTGACAGTTACGTTTTAACGACGACCGAATATTGCGTTGATAATGTTCCTGATTATCTGTTGAACACTAATGGGCGACGTGGCTGGCTTTGGCGTATTGGAAGGTCGAGGCTTAGATGTAGATGTAGATGTCGGTCTCGGTGAGCTGGTATTAGTTGGCCTGATAGAGGCGGTAGTTGTAGCCGTTGGAGTAGCCGTACTCGTAGGGGCCGGTGTCGGCGTAGTTGTTGGCTTCGGTATGGCGGTGGCCGTAGTAGTCGGAACTGGTGTGGCTGTTGCTATTGGTTTCGGTGTGGCAGTTGCTGTCGGAGTTGGAATAGAAGTGGGAACGACCGGAGTGGGTGTAGATGTGGCTATAGTAGTGGGGGTGGGAACCACAGTAGGCACAGGTGTAGCCGTAGGCGTAGGCTCTGGCGTCAGATGGAAAGGTATTGTTGTATCAACGAAAGTAAAGAGCTGTCCGCATGTACCCGAGATAGAATGGAGAATATAAAAGTCTCTCAGCGCATTAGCTTTAGCGGGTGCATTTCTCTCGTCTAGATCTAGGCGAACGTTTTCGAGAAACTTGAATTCATAAATCCCTAGATCAACTACAACGCTTGATTGTGCGGGGATTGTGTACCTTCTAGTATCCTTTTTGTAGTCTATTGGCCTTAGACTCATGACCTTGGGATCGGCTACCATGATTGCATAACCATCATGTGGAACAGTGTCCGTATTAGTTATCTTAAGGCTTAAAGTACGATTATCTGCCGAAGCGTCATAGCCTTGATTGTAATATACCTTGCTTCTTGTTATGGGATTAAACTCCAGTGTTATTTTTGGCTCAACTGTTACGTTGCAGTTTGAAATCGAAGACAGCCCATTATTTGGCTTTGTAAGCCGGTCGAGTCTTTTTTCTATAGAGTAAGGTCTGAAAGAATCGAAATATTTACAGCGAGCATAGTTAGCGTCTTCTTGATTAATAATGATGCCAACGGGAAGGTCTTCGTAGTTTATGTTGAGCTTGAAAGCGCCTAGGTTAAGTTCTCTCGATGATTTCGCCGCAATCGCTGGTATGTGGCCTATCAAGACCCCTTGATCTGTCGTATATGCTATATCTTTCAACTCTCGTAGCTGTGTTAGATTTCGGTCGACCAGCAGTGGAGCGTCGTTAATTTGGCGGACTGGGCGAGTTTCTGATGGTTCCTTTTGACCATCAGGCGTATCGTACAGTTTGAACTGCCAATTAGAAGAATCCTTATTTGAATCGTTTGTTATTCTAAGGTAGACATTTGTATCATAGGCCAAATTAGTATGGTCTAGGCTATCTTTTAAGGTAGTCTCGGATCTAATGTCAAACTTTATTGCGCTACAAGGAGGCTCGATATTAATCGCTTCTCCCGCCTTGATGGTAGTATCCATTGGCGTCTTTTCGGCTGGTTCGTACCTATAGAGCTCATATTTGGGCTTAATATCAAAAGTTAAAACACGGCCGATTGACTTTAGTTCATCGACTGGCGGGAGATTAACTATTCCTGTTGTGAACGTATTCTTATTAGGACATGTATAATCTAGGTACCGTGCCCAGCCATCACCCTCTAAGGCAATTGTAGGTGAGTAGATATAATTGAAGTACCCTGATTTCTTTGCCAATACGTTAGTCCTAAAACGTTCGAAGCTAAAGTAGGTACTAAGTATTTCCGGCTCGGATACTCTAAACTTGACATAGTCTGTGTATTCCGGTGCAATCGTTAGATTTAATGCCGTCGGTCGTTGCCCTGGTTTTAGGCTAACTTGCGCTATAGGTTGTTGCGCTAAGTCATTTTCGCACTTTAGTAGTTTATTCATGTCGGATTCAGAGAGTCTCCCTACTTCCGATATCGATATATTTGATTTGTGCAATTTATGTACCGTGATCATTGTGACGTTTCGATTACTTGTATATATTCGTGCAATACAGTCGATATTGGTCGATCTCGCGTTGTATTCTTTAGAAAAGCAATCGTCACTATTAGTTAGCTTTGCCTGGATACTATCGCGGTTCGTCAGAGTATTCCAGCCAGTGCCTCCATTTTTAAGCTGTGTGGCCATTGTCTGATGCGTGTAGAAGTCTTCTATAGTGGATAGTATGTTTAATTGTGTCGTTTCAAATGAGTATGTTGCATCGGTTACATTATCCTTTACGACCAGTGTTTTTTTAGCATTGTCGTAGTAGAAAGAGTCTGAATAGATAACATCGTTGAAGTGTAGATCTAGATTGTTAAGTGCATTAGTTGTACTTAACGAATATGCGGGTCTATATACAATACCCATCTCGTCGAATGTATACTTTAAGTCCGAAGTAGCTAGTATCGACTCGTAGAGATGCCAGGGGTAGCTAGCCTGAGGAAGTATCGGTATCTCCGGAGAGTCAGTGAGGATTACTTTTTCTTCGCCAAAGCCAGCGATCAAATGGGGACCCGGAAACACCTGTTTGCCTACCCTTACGTCTAGGGATTCTCGTAGTGTCGAAGGTAGACGCTGGAGATTATCGCCATAGATACTGTTTGCAATCCTGTATTTTATTGTTGGATCGAGCGTCGATTCAATATAGTATTGGTTATCGATCTTCTTTAGGTAGCCGGAATTAGAGTGTTCAGGAACTTTTACTGCTAGCTTAGAGGGCAAAGCGATTGATTTTTGAGTATCTTGTATATTGTGATCTGTCGTAAGGTCTGTAACCACGAAAACTAAGCGATTCAAAGACTTGTCTCTTGCAAGATATCCTTTTGTTAGTAGTGGCGTGTCAGTAGAGCCGAAGAAATCAGGGGAAGTCTTTGATATTCTAGCGCGACGATCTGGGTTGATAACTACCCCATAGTGCTGCTCTAATTTAGTTAAGGCTTGAGAGGTGTATGCTGGAGGTATATTAACTAACTCAGCTACATCCGGATCTATCTGATTTAATGCGACTGTTTTTGTTTGAATTACTTTTAATTTCGGGAATTCAAATTTATTAAAAGGATTTTCGCAGTAAGATTTATACCCTATGCATTGAGGGTAGCTTAAATGTGCATACACTGTCGTCTCGAGCTTATTTTCAGCGACAGCCAATGGCACGAAGCGATACTCATTGTTAGGTGTATCATCACCGAATATTTTAAGTCCGCTATTAGCGCCGTAAACAGTCACGGTCCCCTCGGTGTTAACTAGATCTCTGAGCCCCATTATTGCTATATTTGGTTCCAACTCATCTGCACTAGCTCCGCCTCTGCTATCGATCATAAAGCCAATGAAAGTGATAATTAGGATTAAGCCGAGTGCAATTAACTGTTTACGCATAAAATCCCTACCTTTTTTAGTCTGGTTACCATCGTCTAATCTTTGTCGGTGCTTGTCAACTTTTTATATTTGCCCATCCGCACATTGAGCCAAACGGCTGCTACCTCTTCGAGGGTGTAGATGGCGGCTCGGCCAGCACGGAGCTTGGAGCCGCGGGCATCGTGCCACTGGATTGGCACCTCGCGAACCGGTAAACCTAGAATGCGGGCAATCGTTAAGACCTCGACATCGAAGCCCCAGCGATCGATCAGGGTTTGCTGAAAGATCTCTTGAGCCGCCTGCCTCGTAAAGAGTTTAAAGCCGCACTGCGTATCGGCATAAGGCAGGCCAAGGACTAGGCGAAAGATCTGGTTACCGGCGTAGCTAATAAACTGGCGCATCAGGCTCTGTTGAATATGAACGACGCTGCCTTCGGCGTGACGAGAGCCGATAGCAATCGGGACCTCTTCTAGAGCGGTTAAGAGAGCAGGTAGCTCGGTGATCGGAGCCGAACTATCGGCATCCATAAACAAGATCAGCTTGCCGTTAGCGGCGAGCATGCCTCGACGGATGGCCGCCCCTTTGCCCATATTGAGCTTTTGCTTGATGTATTGTTGAACGAGGCCCGAGACGGCTGCTTCGGTAGCATCGGTTGAGCCGTCATCGACCACGATAATCTCGCAGTCGAGGTGGTGAGTTGAGGCAAACTTTTGAATACTGGTCAGCGTGGGAACGATTCTCTGACTCTCGTTATAGGCTGGAATAACGACGCTCAGATCATACTTTTTAGGCACTGTTACCTCCTCTGATCTCGGTCAAGGCTAGGGCAATAGCGAAGAGTACCGCCAAATCATTTTTATAGAGTTGGCTTTCGACTAAGCCCTGCACGGTAATCGTCAAGAGAATGGCCGCCGCTGGCACTATCAGGTTCAATGACCTATCCGGCTTGGTGGCTAGCTCGCGCCAACCGTTGGCTAGACCGCGATAGAGTAGCCAACTAAAGCCGATCAGACCTAATAGGCCAAAATTAACCCATAGATTCAGCCAGAGATTGTGCGGGCTATATGCCCAAGGAGTGATATAGGCCACAAAATTGGGTCGGTCGGCGGTTTTTGCCGCAAAGACTCGCTGGTAATCGCCTAAACCATGACCGAAGAGCC
>CAZQGJ010000039.1:0-5670 GCA_964592905.1 uncultured Candidatus Saccharibacteria bacterium
GGATGGCTGCTTCTAAGCCAACCTCCTAGTTGTTTAAGGTTTCCCACATCCTTCCCCACTTAGCAGTAATTTAGGGACCTTAACTGTTGGTCTGGACTCTTTTCCTTTCGACTAACCAGCTTAGCCCGGCTAGTCTGACTCCCTTGCTGAACGCCCAGTATTCGGAGTTTAATTGGACGCGAGAGATTGCTCCCCCAACATCCAGCTAGTGCTCTACCCCTGGACGGTATACAAGAGGCTATACCTAAATATATTTCGAGGAGAACCAGCTATCTCCGTGTTCGATTGGCATTTTACCCCTAACCACAAGTCATCCCCCAACTTTTCAACGTTGGTGGGTTCGGCCCTCCATTTGTCGTTAGACAAACTTCAGCCTGCTCATGGTTAGATCACACGGTTTCGGGTCTTGTGGCCGCCGCTAAACGCCCTATTAGGACTTGATTTCTCTTCGCCTCCTCAACCTCGGTTGATTAAACTTGCGACAACCATCAAACTCGTTGGCTCATTCTTCAAAAGGCACGCCGTCACAGATTGCTCTGCTCCGACTCCTTGTATGCATATGGTTTCAGGTACTATTTCACTCCCCTATTCGGGGTACTTTTCACCTTTCCCTCACGGTACTCGTTCACTATCGGTAAGATATGGTATTTAGCCTTAGGTGTTGATCCACCTATCTTCACGCAGGATTGCACGTGTCCTGCGTTACTCTTCAGTTAATGATCTTGCGACCACCAACCGGTTTGCCTTATCCGCCACACAACCTTTCGTCTACAGGGCTATCACCTTCTTTGGCTCACCTTTCCAGGTGATTCGGCTAGAAATGTATGACGCTAGGCAAACAGGGCTGTTCCAGTTTCGCTCGCCACTACTCCCGGAATCGCGATTTGCTTTCTTTTCCTCGACTTACTAAGATGTTTCAGTTCAGTCGGTTCCCGTTAGACAAGGAATTGCACCTTGCTAATATCCGCCTATAGCGGATGGGTTGCCCCATTCGGAGATCCCCGGATCAAAGCTCACTTGGCAGCTCCCCGAGGCGTTTCGTCGCCAGTTACGTCCTTCGTCGGCCATATCTTCCAAGGCATCCCCCATATGCACTTTCGTACGAATTATCATTCTCTCTGTCTGAGGCTGCTTAGGGCAGCTGATTCAGACAACTCTCGATGAATTCCTTTAGTCACTGACTTGCGTCAGCGAATCAAGGATAACCACACTGCGCCTTAAGCAATTTCGGTTGCGTCAGACGGTTCTCGGTTAAGAGAATCGTGAGGGCAACTGGGTCGAAATAACTTAAAAACACAACGTGATCATTACTATTTTTGCGTTCACTGGCGTGGAACCAGTGAACACCGCGTCATCAAATTGTAAAGTTACGGTCTAGGCTGTTCGATTAACGATCAGCCGACGACCAATTAAACAACAACCAAATGAGCTTGTCCGAGCAATTTTTGGTTGACGCTTAGCTGTGCGTCGGCGCCTGGTCGAAGCGACTGTTAGAGTAGGCGTAAAGCCAATATAACAGATGGATTTCGCTTTGCCAAGCCACCTAAAGCGGAAAACTTACAACGAAGTGTTTCTTTTAGTTACAGTTTGTATTGTAGCAATTGAAATCAGCTTGTCAAGGACTTTTTTTAGACGTCTAAATCATAGCAATATTTACTTTTCTGAAACGTTCTTTAGCCGATCATTGTCTCGGCTAACAATGTAGTCAATTTGTGGCTCTAGGTAATATTCCATGATGCAAGAAGTGTGGCCGTTTTTCTTTTTAAAAGTTAAGGTATTCATTTCTAAACATTTAAAAAAAGGCATGGGAAAATCTCTGCCGTTAGTAGTGTAAATAATCGAATTAGTCATAAATGCTGTAGCTGCTAATATTTTATCGCCGGTGCTAATTTGCTGAGGAGGTATCTTTTCATCTGAATAAAGTGAGCCTAGACGAGCTGCTACAATAAACATATTCTTTCCAGTGTCAAAAATCTTAAAGCCACTCAAAGCTTTAATTCTCTGACCTTCTCGCTCTATGCTGGCTCCATCTAGGCTTTCAAAGAAAACATATTCGGACACTGCGAACCCGAATCCGAGCTTCTCAAATTTTCTCAAACTATTCAGCATTTGCTTATATAAATCAACTTCTGCAAAATGCTGAATTATACAAGTATCGAGTACGATGTATCTGTTAGGCGCCTGGGTTGACTGCGACATCTTCTTCATTCGTTTCGGAAAAAGCACCTTCTTCAACGGCATGCGTAATTTTATTGAGCACATCTTTTGGAGAAAAATTACTTTGAACTAATAGAGTCTTGGGTTCAGGGACAAACGAAATTGAACCGAACTTAATCTTTTGACGGATATATGGGTGAGACTTCGAGTTAGTTAGTTTTTGAATCATGTCGTACTCTTTCTTTCTATATTACAGGCACATCTCAAAACTCACAAGATCAAGCCTATCTAATTATTTTTATGCTCTGAATCAGCGATCAAAGATTAGTAGTTGTTACTATTTAGGAAATTATAATGCGTATATTTCAAGATGGTCTTGCGAGGTCTATTGGACAGCTGACGTTGAACGGAACAGCGACTCAATCAGCTTCGAGATAGCCGGTTACTGAGGCAGTCGATAGATCGACTATCTGGTTAGTTGAGGTAGTCGGGTTAGCGTTTGACTCAAGGTTAACAGCCGTGGCCGGTTCGGCTAGGTTAACCAAACTCCGCTGGAGCTGCCAGGCCAAAACCAAGATTAAGAGCAGTACCAAAGTCGAAACTGTGGCGACGATTAACTTTTCGAGGGCAAAAGGGCTAAAGTTCTTCATTATTGTCCTGTCTGACCCAGTCGCCAATGTAGCGTCAACTGTTCTTGGTTGGGTACCGGTCCGGCTAAGAGCTCGAAACTTAAGATCCCAGGTAACTCGGCTCGCGTCGTCAGCTCGTTGATCAGTTGCCAAAGCTCAAGCTGTGAACCGGACAGTTGGATGGCTGTCTCGTTATTGGCCGTAGTTGACCCAGTGGTCGTTCCGGCAGTAGTGCCGGCGGTCGTTGCCCCGGCGGTCGTTGTCCCGGCGGTTGTTCCGGTGGTGGCCGTTCCGGCGGTTGTCCCAGTCGTTGTTCCGGCGGCAGGCAGCGGATTAACTTTAATCGTTAGCTTGAGCTCGTTAATCAGGCGCTCGACCTGAGCCTGTCGTTCGCTAGCCGATGGCCAGGCTTGACTCAATGTCTGTCGGTTCTTTAAGCGGTCTAGGCTCTGCCGGCCATTCAGATAGTCAACAACTACCTGAACTAGGCTCAACCGTTGACTGGTTGCCTCGGCAAAGCGTTGGTTGGCCTGCTTGAGCCAACTCAGTTGCAAAACTAGCCAAACACAGACAACTAACATGGCGAGAGCATAGACAATAGTCCACTGTCGCTGGTTCGCCTCGGTTAATTTTGAGGCGATTTTCAGCCAGGCCGCCTTAAATGAATCGAGCTTGATCATGGCTGAACCTCTATAGTATTTATAGCCGAACCAACCGTGGTTCTGTCTGTCGTTTGAGTTAGCGTCGTAGTCGGCGGATTAAGTTGCAAGCTAAACCGAATCGAATCTGGACTGATGAGCTCGAGCCGCCAATCAGGATGAGAGGCCTGGAGTTTGCTCTGCCAACTGGTGAAACGATTAGTTTCGGCGGGCGCAGTCAGTTTCAAGGTGAGGCGCTGGTCTTGATAGCTAGTTTGAGCGATCGGGCCGACCTCGGTCAGGACGCTCGGTAAAACCGCTAACCACTGGCGCAAGGCCAGGGTCTGCGGCGATTTACCCTGAAGCTCAGCCTGACGCCAGAGCCGACTATTAACCAAACCGATGTAGTTATTTTGAGCGACGAGAGCAGTTCGCACCTGGCTAGCTGGTAGTTGACCGGTAGTTGTTTGCTCGGTAGAGCTCTGGCCCCTCGCACTCTGCCCAGTTGGAGCCTGACCGGTTACAGTGGTTGCAGCTGTCACGGCGCCTTGGTCAAAGCTAATTAGCGCTTGGCGGAGTCGACCGGCGCCGACCGAGAGAACCAAGACCAAAACCAACACTAATAACGAAAGAGTTCGCATGACGCTAGCGGTTCTCGCCCACTCGCGCCCTTCGATCTGTTCGGCCGGTAGGATAGACAGAGGAAATCTCGAACGCAGGAGACCCAAGAGACTGACCGCTCGCAACAAGGTAAAGCTATCGAGATTGAGGTTAGTCAAGGTTGGACTGACTTTGGCCATCACCACCGGAATCGCCAGGCCGGCCTGATTAACCAAAGTCGTTAGATTTTGGCTCGGCAAAACGACTAAACGGCTGATCTGCCGGCGCCCCTGCACGATCTTCTCCTCGTAATACTGTCTTAAATTATTAATCCGTCGCACGACCGCACTCGGCGATTCTGGTTGACGCAAGTCAGTACTAAACTCGGTTGCCTGTTCGGCGACACAAAAGAGGCTGAAGTTACCCGGAGAATTTTCAGTAATCACGATCGTGCCGGTCTCTTTTTGACTAAAGAGCTCGGCTAGACCAAACGAAGTCGGCACCAATCGTCTGGCTCTCAGGCCAGCCAAGGCTAGTGTACTCATTAAAAGATTAACTATTTCTTTAGGATAGGCCGAGATGAGGATCGGTTGATGACTCTCGGGCGAGGCCAAAGTCGGCGGCAAGGGCGCCAGAGGAATAAAATCAAAATAAGCTTGGTAAGGACTGATCGGGATCAAGCCTTGCCATTGATACTCAAGCGACCGGGCTAGCTCGTTGACCTTAACCGATTTAGGCAGATCGGCCAGCTTGAGGTAGGCCTCGCTATCCGGCAGACCGATCACAAACTCTCGCGAGCGGATCGGACCGGGCTTGGCTTGACTGAGGGTCTCGATTAAAAGCCTAGAAAAATGCGCCTGATCACGAACTCGTCCAGACACGATCAAACCAGATGGAAGGTCTATGCTAGCGACACGCAGGCCTCGCCAATCGGACTCTAAAATTACCAACTTCTGATCGTCAAATGCTAAGGCGGCTTGCGCCACGCTCCCTCCTTGAAGTGGTTAGACTCATTGTAGCCTGAATAACCGCTGGCCGTCCAATCTTGGCTTATCCACCTTGTTGCCCCCTTGATCCAGCCGTTTAAACTTATCCACTTGACACCGGTTGCTCCAGGTTTCAACTTGGATAAAAGGGAGGCCTGTATGGGTCCAATCATGATCGTAGACGATGACACGCCACTGCGAGAGATGTACGCCGAGTACCTGACTGGCGTCGGTTATCAAGTGATCAAGGCCAAGGGTGGCCGCGAGGCGATCGAGTTGGCCTTACATGGCCAACCAACTCCGGGTTTAGTTCTCTTAGATATTATGATGGAAGATCTCAACGGCATCGAAGTTCTAAAACAGCTCCGAGCCCAAACTAGTATGCAAAATGTCCCGATTCTAATGATCACCGCCCTCATCCAAGAGCTAGAGGCTCAGGCCGCTCATCTGGCCGGTGCCAACGGCTATCTAGTCAAATCGGCGACCGCTTTACCCAAATTAAAACAGATTATTGAGTCCTGGAAGAAATTTATCGATTCTGGCGGCCAACTGGTCGCGGCGACGGCCAATCCACTCCCCGCCTCGCCACCTCAGGGCTAACCTAGCTTAACCGGCGCTAGCAGGCCGGAATCGGGGCCACCGAGGTAACGACGATCAGCT
>CAZQGJ010000039.1:5680-6513 GCA_964592905.1 uncultured Candidatus Saccharibacteria bacterium
ATGGCAGAAATTTATCGATTCTGGCGGCCAACTATCCGCAGCCGCGGCTAATCCCCAGCCTGCCCCACCTCAACCCTAAACTCAACTTAGAACTAACAAGAATTAATCGGCGTTACAGCCGTCACGACGATCAGCTTTATTGTCTGGTCTTTTTTATTGAGTTGACGCATCACGCCCTTGACCGAAACCAGGTAATTATCGATAGATTTACCGCTACCGTAGCGATCGAGTAACTGGACCTGAGCCTGCTCACGACCGATTAGACTTAGCTGTTGACCATCGGCTGTATCGAGCGACCAGCGTGACAGTTCAGTAGGCACTAGGCGCAAACGTCCACAATAGGCCTGACTCTGCAGACTCAACTGGCTTGTGTCCAACTGAAAGCCAGCCTGTGGCGAGAGCCTCGGGCGTCTAGCTAATAGAATAACCGCGCTAATCAGGCCAAAAACGACGGCCAGAGCCAGAATAAATCGCCAGCGTTCGGTCATAAATACTCCTTAATCTTCATCATTAATTGGCTGGGGCAGCCGGACAAAGCGGATCGCTATAGTTGATCGCCTGACAGTAAATAATAAAGGCCTCGAGACTGGCGCTCTGTTCGATCGGTGCCGTCTCTACCGGTCCACCATCTAGAGTTGGCGTTGGCGATGGATCCTCGACAGTTGGAGTCGGTGATTCTACCGGCAGTTGACAGAGCGGATCTTCGGGGAAGAGGTCGCAGTAAGCTATCTCGCCCGGATCACTTTGAGTGACACTCGGGCTCACCAAAGCAGAGGGACTTGGACTCAGATCTGGGCTGAGTTCTGGTGAGGCAGAGATGGTAGGAGTTGGCG
>CAZQGJ010000040.1:0-4644 GCA_964592905.1 uncultured Candidatus Saccharibacteria bacterium
CTATAACTGGCGAACTGGCCGCCAATGTTATAGTTGCGATAATTAGAGCCGTAGTTGGCATAACCGCCTCGATAGCTACCAGTATAACGGTAGTTAGAGCTATAACCATAATTCTGATAGTTAGACCGGGTCGCGCAGTTTGACTGACAAGCTGAAGTATAAACAGCTGAATAAGTACTCGGCTGATAGGTAGAGATGGCTTGCGCCGTAGCTGGGGAGGTGGCGGCAAACAGACTCATGACCAAAACTGACAGTACGACTAAACGTCCTGTAGTTAAAAGATTGATTAATTTAGAGTGTGAACCAAATACGTTATCCATTCGGCCTCCTTAGACCTAGTTGGCGTTCGTATGACTTTAATAAAGCGTAATCCAGCCAACAGGTAACCATACCAGATTAAACCTGTTCTGTCAAGGTCTGAGACGAGTTTAACAGGTTCACAAGAGCAAAATAAAAAACACTAATCATACCAGGATCAACCGTTTTGACTGGCAAGCCAGCCATCGCGATTGTTTAGGGGCAGAGTAAATGATCCTAAATAAATTGTTGGATCCTCTCCACATCTCCCAGTATGATTAGTGCCTTTTAAGGTGAAATAAAAATAACTGACCTAATTCAGTTACAAAAATGATTAAACCATACTCTGCAGAGTTTGTCAAGTCTTACCAACAAGATATTAAAAACCCCTCTCCGAGACCTCGGTAGAGGGGTTTTTTACAGATAGGCCGACACTCGACTAGTCAGGTAGCACGGTGAGCCAGTCTTCTGACTTAGCGAAAAGAAATGGGTATCGCTTGACGAGGAATCCATAGCTTTGAGGATCATCTAGCCTAACCGATTGAGTGATGGTGCCGTTGACTTCTTTCGAGCGAAAAACGGCAAATTCTCTTAACTCACAATCGCCAGGACCGAAGATACCGGTGGAGGTCCCATAAACTCCTTCTAAGCGAGTCAAGGCACTTAAGACTTCGAGAGAGTCGACAATTGAGCCAATATCGGTATAGACGTAGCACCGGCGAAAGTGAAGTTCGAGTCTGTTGCAGCCCCGTAACTGCAGCCAGACGGCCACCCAAACTGCGGCTGTTTCCGGTCGCAATACGACCATTTGTGCAACGGTTTGATCACGGATGTAGCTGATCCTATCTACCGTCACGGTCCATATTTCAGACCCCAGTTGGTGTAAAACCAATAGCGGGTAAGAGATAGAAGCTGGTGCTGCTTTCAGCACTGCCGATACCGGTTTGAAGCCAGCTGGATCACGAGTCACCAGCGCCTCCTGGAGCCAGGTCGGTAATGTTGACACTGTCGTCAGATCCTTTCGATGTTAACGCACCAGTTACAACTCGACACGATTGCCGTGATGTAGCTACATGAGAGCGATTATTCTATATGAAAACAATATTGTCAAGTAGTTTTAGTTAAGCCAAAAAATCTGCTTGGACGGTGACGGTGTGATCGACTCTATCCTCGACAAGGTAACCGGATTCTTCGAGCTCGACACGTATCTGGTCAGAGAGTTCAAACTGTTTTTGAGCTCTAGCAGTTTTGCGCCTATTGATCAGCTGCCTAATCGCATCGGGGTAACTAGCTTCGTCAGGTAGCGGCTCTAGGCCTAAACCTAAGATTGGTTCGAAGAGTAACCAAAGCAGATAACTATTAGCGGCATGCAGTTCGGCTACGGCTGCCGGAAAGTTCAGGTCGTCCTCGATTAAAGCTAAGATCTTGATGGCCAGCTGACCACGCTCGGCATCGCTTAAGCTCTCTGGTTCGAGACTTAGTCGCTTAAGCTGTTTGAGAGTGGTCTGGGCCGCCTGAAGCGACTCCAGGGTTAGATTAAGTTTACTGCGGTAATGAGTTGTCAACCAGAGATAACGATAGGCCAAGGGACTAATCCCCTGCTCGATCAGGTCGTCAACTGTCCAGGCGTTGCCCAGAGATTTACCCATACGCTGCCCGTTAAGCGTCATATGTTCACCATGGACAAAATAACGGACGAAAGGTTGACCGTTCGCGGCCTCGGATTGGGCGATCTCGTTTTCGTGATGTGGAAAGATCAGATCAACTCCGCCCAGGTGTAAATCGATAGTTTTACCCAAGTATTTTTCTGCCATGGCCGAACATTCAAGATGCCAACCCGGGCGACCGGCAGAATCGTTTGCATCATGCTTCCAGAGAACAAAATCATGGGCGACTAACTTGGCCTCGGCCTCGACCCGAACCCGTTCTGTTGTTTGCAGTTGGTCGAGCTTGATACCAGATAATCGGCCATATTGAGGGAATTTGGCGATTGAGAAATAAAGATCGCCGTCATGCTCGTAAGTCATGCCCTTGGCAGTTAGCTCGTTAATCAGCTCACGCATCTCGGGATAATGTTCGGTAGCCCGCGGGAAATAATCGGCCGGCAAGATATTGAGTCTCTCCAGATCAATCATAAAGAGATCCTCGATCCGAGCCGTCAGATCCGAGATCGGTTCGTCGTTGGCAGCCGCCCGAGCGATAATCTTGTCGTCAATATCCGTAATATTAATAACTGAAGTTACCGCCAGACCGAGATATCGTAGAGTCCGAACCAAAAAGTCGTTGAGTAAGAGTGTCCGAAAGTTGCCGACATGAGCTCGATCATAAACCGTTGGTCCACAGCAATAAACCGAGGCCTGCCCCGGCTCTAACGGCACAAAAGTTTCGAGCTCTTTGGTTAAGGTGTTATAGAGTTTCATCGGTGGCGACTGCGTCCTCGGTAACTGGGTCTTCGGTAGTTAGATCTTCTTTGGCGATCTCGGCTAGCAGATCAGCATCGTACATGCCCTGCGGATCGAGCGGATCAAGGAGTTCATCGCTGACTTCGAGGCTAGTCGTGTCGGCTAACGGGTCGATCTCGACAGTCGAGACATCGCCGCCGCACTCGACACAGGGTAGCCCTGGCGTGCCAGGTAGACCGCAAACTACGCAAACAGCGATCTCGTTTTGATCGTGTGATCGTTGTTTACGATTCGCCACGGCCAGGTCAAGACTTGTATCGCCCTCAAAAGCTTCGAGGTGTGGTAACTCATCGGGTTTGCTGACAGCCTCAGATTCATCGTCTAGAGCATCGAGCGTATCCAGTTCGTCGACCTCGTCAACTGTACCGATGGCCCCTGGCGCATCAGATAAATTAGTCGAATCGGTCTGTCCGGTCATACTGGTGGGATTATCCAAATTAAAATCATTCATACCTCTCCTTATTCTAGTGACTGACGGCCAGCCAAGGCCCGTTCGATAGTTTGACTATCGGCATACTCGAGATCGCCGCCAATCGGCAGACCGCGGGCGATCCGGGTAACCTTGAGTGTCAGTTGAGGCCTCTTGAGGATCTCTCTGTGAATATACAATGCGGTAGCCTCGCCTTCAAGCGTTGGGTTAGTGGCTAAGATTAGCTCTGTTACCGTTGGCGAGCTGGCCAATCTGTCAAGTAATGGGATAATTGTCAGCTCATCTGGGCCAATCCCCTGCAAAGGCGAGATAGCGCCGCCTAGGACATGATAACGCCCGCGATAGCCGGCTGATTCTAAATTAACCAGCTGTAACGGCTGTTCCACAACCAACAGCTGATCGATGCGGCGAGTTTCGTCTAGACAAAGCTCACAACTCGTCTCGTCTTGGGTGTAGTTGAAACAGCTGGCGCAGCGTTTCAACTGTTGTTTGAGAGCGATCAAGGCCTGGCCAAGCTCATCGAGTTCGTATTGCGGTCGATTGAGCAAATAAAAGGTTAGTCGACTGGCGCTCTTGGGTCCCATCCCAGGTAAAAGGGCCAGTCTCTCGATCACCGCCTGAATCGTCGCCGGTAAAATCTTGGTCATTATGACTTAGCGATGCTACTCTTCGAACTAGTTGATTTGGAGCTGGTTCGCTTGGAGCTAGTTCGAGTCGTTGCCTCTTGATCTGTCTTAGCTTTTTTAGCTGGCTTAGGTGGTTGGTTCGGATCGTCCCAGGTTGCATATTTACACTCGGGATAACGGGAGCAACCCCAGAACTTCTTGCGCTTGCGTGTCGTTCGTTCGAGGAGATCGCCTTGACTACAGTCTGGACAAGATTTGCCCGAGGAGATCTTGATCGGCTTAGCGTTTTTACAGTCCGGGAAGCCGCTACAGGCCAAGAAGCGACCGAAGCGGCCCATCTTGATCACCATCGGTTTTTGACACTTATCACAGACCTCATCTGTTGGCTCTTCGGTTTGTTGTTTAGGCACTGTCAACAATTTCTGCTCCAAATCTTTGGCAAACGGTTGATAAAAGGCATCGATGATCTCTTGCCATACGGCCTCACCCTCGGCAATCGCATCGAGTTCACTCTCTAGATTAGCAGTAAAACCGACATCGACGATAGCCGGAAAATGTTCGGTCATCAGGTCGGTGACAATAAAACCAACCTCTTGAGGCATCAGTTGACGGCTTTCGAGTCGGACATATCCCCTAGCGATAATGGTCGAAAGCGTCGGAGCATAGGTCGATGGTCGACCGATACCGGCCTCTTCGAGGACCTTGATTAAACCGGCCTCAGAAAAGCGGTTCGGTGGTTCGGTCTGTTTAGCTTCGGCCGACACGCTGGCAAAGTCGAGCGAGCTGGTTTCGGTCAGTTTTGGTAGCGCTGCGTCCGTCGCGTCCTCGT
>CAZQGJ010000040.1:4654-6430 GCA_964592905.1 uncultured Candidatus Saccharibacteria bacterium
CTTTGGTAAAGCCATCGAAGAGTTCGACCTGTCCGCCGGCTGTCAGGCCAAAGCTCAGATCGGTCGGTTTCGGCTCTGCGGCCAGTACGACCTGGGTAGCCTGCGCCAAGATTTTAACCGTTGTCTGCTCGTAACTGGCAGCTGTCATCTGACAGGCCAGGGCTCGGCGCCAGATTAGACCATAAAGCCGGTTGGCATCTTTGTCGGCCGAGCCAGCTAGATTATCTGGTGTTCGGTTGATATCAGTCGGGCGAATCGCTTCGTGCGCTTCTTGAGCACCTTTGCTCTTGGTTTTAAAATAGTTAGCCTTTTCAGGTAAGTATTTGGGGCCAAAGTTGGCAGAAATATACTGACGAAACTGTTCGATAGCGGCCTCTGAAAGATTTAATGAGTCGGTTCTCATGTAAGTAATCCGGCCGGCCTCGTAAAGCTGTTGAGCCAGCACCATCGTCTTTTTAGGACTAAAACCGAGCTGACTCGAGGCCGACTGTTGCAGAGTCGAGGTCGTCAAAGGTGGCAAGGCCCGCCGTTCGATAGTCCGAACCTTAATCGAATCAATCTGATAACGAGCTTTTTCGAGAGCTTGGCGATAGCTCTCGGCTAATTCGGCATCGATGAGGGCTTGAGGCTCGAGCTTTTGACCGGCCACCTCGGTCAGGCGGGCCAAGAACTCGACGCCCTGACTGGCTAGCTTAACTCCGATCAACCAGTAGTTGACAGGCACAAAGGCCTGGATCAGGCGTTCACGATCTACAATCAGACGAGTAGCGACCGATTGGACTCGGCCGGCCGATAGGCCCTTGTAAACCTTTTTCCAGAGAAACGGACTTAATTTATAACCGACCAAGCGATCGAGAATCCGTCTGGCCTGCTGAGCATCGATTAAGTGTTGGTCGAGCTCGCGGGGCTTGGCCATAGCGGCTTTGACGGCCTCGGCGGTAATTTCGGTAAAGGTGACACGGGCAAACTTAGTCGAGGCAGCTTTATCTTTGATAGCCTCGCTAATATGCCAAGCAATCGCCTCGCCTTCTCGGTCCGGGTCAGTGGCTAAGAGAACGATCTCGGCACTCTTGGCCTCTTTGATTAACTGATTGAGAACCTTTTTGGCTTTGGTCGGTACCAAATAATCCGGTCGATACTGATGCTCTAAGTCGACGCCTAGTTTGCTTTTGGGGAGATCTCGAACATGGCCGTAGCTAGCCAAGACGCGGTAGCCGGCACCCAGATACTTTTCGATAGTCTGAGATTTAGAGGGTGACTCGACAATAACTAATTTCATTGATGCTTTCCTTGCCGCTGTCGGCGCTCTGTGGGAACGGTCGCCAGATAATAGCGACCGAGTCGATTCTCGAGTCGCCGAAGTTTTTCTAGTGATAATAACTTAACGGCAATCGCCTCTGCCGTCAATGTTTGGCTGACTAATGCCTGACAGATAGCGGCCAAACTTAATGGGCCAGATCGCAACAGCTGATTAATGGCTATCGTCTCTGTATCGTACTCGCCACTGCTGGTATCTGACTCAGCTGTCTGTGGCTCAAGACCAAGCTCATCGATCAGATCGGTCATCTCGATCAGCGGTATCGCCCCTTGTCGCCAGAGCTTTAAGGGTGCTGCCGCATTGGCCCGTGTCAGATCGGCCGGAATAATATAGACGGCTCGATTTAATTCTAACGCCTGGTTAGCAGTGTGGAGGGTGCCGCTCGTTTCACCGCCCTCGATGACAATGACCGCTTGAGCTAGGGCCGCCAAGAGCTGGTTTCGCTGTAAAAAATGATA
>CAZQGJ010000041.1:0-6430 GCA_964592905.1 uncultured Candidatus Saccharibacteria bacterium
GGCGCTCAGGATTAGTAAAGAGGCGATTAAGTACCAGGTTCGCGGGGCTCTCCTGTAGAGTCGCCAGAGCTGCCTGAGTAAATTAAAGTAGAGGTTACGGCAAACCCGCCAGAGCTGACCGAGCGAGCCTCGTTTCTGACGATCGAGATACGATCTAATCGGGATATGTGGCTCGGCTGGCGTTGATTCTGCCTGGGTCTGTTTCGGCAGAATCTGAGTGACGCTCTGACCGACTTGTTTAACTGTCTGACTCGCCACCGGCAAGATCTTTTCTTCGAAGAAACGGCTACCGTGTTGGCTGAACTGCGTTAGTTTCGGGGCGATCAGCTTGGCGATGAAGCGACCGCCTTCGAGTAACGGTTGCCAAAAGAGCTGCCAATAATAAGTCACGAGGGAGAAGCCGCTATCGATTGGTTGATCAAGATAAATAGTGTCGCGTTGTTGGATTAGAGGCCGATTTTCTAGCGCCGTCTTACTCTCGAACTCGATGACGATGACGGCCAAGTTGCGTTTTTTGAGCGATTTAGCTCGTCTAGCGATGGATTTGGCAGTTTGATCTAGCGGTTCGGCGAGTAGGCGATTAAGTTCTTCAGTCTGAAAGAGCGCAAAGAGAGCAGGCGAGCCGAGTAAGACCCGGTCGTTGGCCGTAATCTCGCCGCTCATCAGGTTAGCAAAGAGCTTTTGGTTGGCGTTAGGTTTGACCAAGGTATCGGCCGCCTCGTCGGGAGCGTAACCGGTATCGTTGATCGGTGAGAGCTCGTTACTGCGCCAAAAATAGGCCTCGGCTCGACCAAGGCTGGCCAGGTGAAAATCATCATTAATACTTAAGGCGACTAAGGCTTCGAGACCGAATGGTTGTCTGGGGTTATCTTTGCGAATCTGCTCGATCAGCTGGTTGGCCTTGGCTAAGGCGCGTTCGAAGTTAGTCAGAGGCTCGCCGGCCTCTTGCTTAAAAAAGTCACGCGTAATGATATTGATCAACGAGTTGCCAAAAGATTGAGCGGTCGTCCAAGGGGCGTTAATCTGCAACACAAAATAGAGGGTGCCGCGGTTGGCCTGACCTCGTTCTTGACTGGTCTGAACTTTGGCTGTCAAAAACAGCTCTGGTACACGCCCAGAATTAGTTACTCGAATATGATTGGCGATCAACGCCAAGGTAGACCCTCCAATCTTTAGTTTAGTTTAACATAGCTTGGGCGCGAGCGTCATCTTGACAATTGGTAATTATTGTACTATAATCCTCTCAACCTTGATCTGTCGGCCGGATCTGGAGGCACTGAAAAGAATGGATCGTCTGGTGATCCGAATCGTAGTGATGTTGACAGTTGTTGGCCTCGGCTGTTTTGCAGCCGCGAGTTGGAACTTCTACCAGCTCTTGGCAAACAAATGAACGGAGTGATTCTCTCCATGATCGCTCCATGGCTAGGGAGAATTATGAAGCTCGCGATGATCTTCATCGTCGTTCTGTCTTTCCTCGGTGCACTGGCTGGCATGGTTATCTCCCTGACTATGTCGGCCTAGCCCGACGCGAAGCACCCGACCCCGTAGTGGTTGGGTGCTTTTATTATGTCTTGAAATCCGATGCATAAGCGGCTAGGCTGGCTTGACAATTGAGAAGTAATTTGCTATTATGCGCCTATCGAGCAATCGGCTCGTCTAGCGATCGGAGGCGATCGTGTTACTTCAACGGCACCTTAAACGGCTCTTTGATGAGATTCTACCTTGGCTTCTGGTTCTCTGTTTCATGTTGCTACTGCTCTATACAATCGTTCGCGGTTTTGTAAAGCCACTGACAGTGCAACCCACTGCAATTGTAGCGATCTCGCCTGTCGTTACAGGGTATGTTGACCTCATTGAGCACCTCCCCCTTGCCAAGCGTATCGTAGTTGTGGGCCTGATGGCTTCGAATCCAGTAGTAGTCAATGAGGATGGCCTCCGGACTTACGACAAACTGTTAGAGAGGCCGGTGTTCGAGCTCGTGCTTCAGCTGCAATATGCTGTGGGAGAGCGAACTTTACAGTACAATCTCTTGATTCAGCCTGACCTCGTGCAGTACGACGAAGTCAGGCAATTGACTCTGGGTTCAGAGGTTGAAGTAGAGATCCAAGACACGGCCAGACCGTTTCTCGAAGGCCTAAAGGCGTTACAGGAAGGCGGTCAAGTGCCGCCGAAAGATGTCCAGGTTTTGAACCTCGATCAGATCGTACGCATTAGGCCCAAGTCCAAGCCTAAGAGCCCTCCATGAGTCCGTCGTTGGACGATTCAAGGCTCAACGAGACGAGAGGCAGTATCGACCGATACTGCCTCTTACATATCTACAGCTAGTTGACAGATGAGGATCTCATGCTTAAAATCTGTCTATCTGTCTGTAACGGTTCCGATAGGAGGTTAAGTTGAACCGTAGTCGTGCCAGATTATCTGGCCTTGAGGTGAATGGCGAGACGATCATGGCCTTGGCCGTCTCTGGGATGACTTTGCTCTATCTGGCGCTCTGTCTCTGGTATCGACTAGAGTCAGATCGGGTTAGGGCTAGCGCCGATCAGTTACAGCCTTTGACGATGGCCTTGACTAGCACGGCCAACTATCGGGCCCTCATCGAGGATCTCAAGCGCTCAAATATTCAAGTGTTTGTGCACTCCGTTGTGCCGAAGGTGGTCAAAGCACCCGATACGAGGAATGCCTGGGCGCCGTTACCGGCCAACCCGCCACTCGTGCTGACGCTTTCGATCGCCTTGACGCCGATCCTGGCTCACTGTTATTCATTAGAGTATGAGGCAGATCGAGATCAGGCAGAGTACCACAAGCTTCGAGAGCTTAGTTGCGGCGATCGCGTCAACTTTCAGTACCGTCAACTGAGCTCACTCTCTAATGATCCAGCGGCAAGGCTGCCAACCAGTGAAGTGCTGACACTGGATACAGTCATCTCTCCGGATGGCCGTCGTGTCTGGCTCGAGGTCACGCCACCCTAGCGGCCTCGTTTAACCCTGAAAATAACACCTAACGAATCTTCGCTAGGTGTTTTCTTTAAATTGAAGCACTGCTTAAGCTCTAGATTTGATAATTGTTGGTTGACATTCTGCTGCATAAACCGTATAATCTGCTCGACATCATCAGGTGTCCATGATCGACTGCCGCAACCGGCAGTGAGGTTTGGTTGTGTCGTTAAATGTAAGGGTCGTGATTCAAGGCAAGCACTCAACCCGAGTAGCAATCTCTCGTTATCAGGAGATAATGGAACGAGAGCTAGCTAACGTTCCTATCGAAAAAGGTTGTCTGGAGCTCCAGGTGCGGCCCGTTCATGTGACCAGGGGTACATCGCCGCCTGGCGTAAAGTGGTTTGGATACGACCGACACGCTCCGAACAGCTTAGATGCGATTGTCTACGATGAACAACCGACCGGTAGGCCGGTGAGCTTGATCGTTGGGAATGATGCTGATGTCGGTCTTATTCTCTCTGTCGTATCAGACCGCCTCTATAAGTCGTGGTTAATAGCATTGGAACGGAGCCCGACACAAGGTCGTCGTTTCGTCGGTGATCAGCATACTAAGCTGATGCGTCACTCGGTAAAGAATCAAGATCCGACGACTGGGCTCAAGGCTATCTTGAGCTCGTGTCGGTCAGATCTGAAGCATCATGAAGGCCAGGTGGCGCATTTTCTCGTCAACAAAAATCGAGAAGGTGCGCTGACTGATCATGTTCTGCTGACACTGCTTGGCTGTGATCGGCCAGACAGGTTTTGTGCCTTACCTATGGTTCATCTGGTTGAACAGTTTGGCCTAGTCGAACTGCCAGCCGACTACAGTGTAAACCCAGACGAGGCACTGGCAATTGAGGTGACGGAGTACTGTCTCATTCAAGCCGAGGCATATGTACAAGAAGTCGACGCTCAAAAAGCCGCTGTCTGGGAAGCTAAGAGAAAGCAATTGTCTCATGAAGTCGCCGCGGCACGCTTCAAGCTCGATCGGCTCAAGGTTCAACTTGACAAACAGGAGGCTCAGTTAACAGCGTTAGAGGGGCGGTTAGCTGAGCACCTCGGCACTGAACGTGAACCCTCGTCCAGTGTGACGACGGAAGGCTGCGAAGAATGAACCCCAAGGCCCGCGCTCTAGAGCGCGGGCCTTTTCTTATAAGATTAAAAACATATCTTGGTCGGGGCGGGCGGATTCGAACCGCCGACCTCCGGACCCCCAGCCCGACGCGCTAACCAGCTACGCTACGCCCCGAAACTTCCGATCGGGCTGCCGTTTGTCTCTGGTTGCAAAGCTGACCTGGCTCCCTTGAGACAAGAGGAGCGGAGTCAGTAATTCAGCCGAAGCCAAAAACCAACTAGTCGTCAGCGTGGGTATCCGCACTATCGCTCCACAGAACGATAAAATATAGGACGGGCCTTTCAGCCTAGCACCCGATATGCGTAATATTGAAAGCCAAACGACAACGCGATTCGGAATTAGACCGAGTCTAACAGAATCCCTCAGTGAATAAAAGAGCCAAAATTATGAACTTTTTATAAAAGATTGCTTAAAAGGCGAATCGGCCAGCTGATCAAGGCCTCGAGAAATCTGACCCCGATTAGGCTGAGAATAATCAGGATGAGGAGCGTCCATTGGCCATAGACGGTATAGAGTCCTTGCGCCCGCGGCGGTAGTAAGGCCATTAAAATGGCCGAACCATCGAGCGGGGGAAAGGGTAAGAGATTAAAGAGGGCGAGTACTAAGTTGAGCTGAATACCGATTCTGGAGAAATCCCATGCTATTGAATTTAGCTCAGGGCTAAAGATTAGCAATAGTCCGATCCAGAGGCCAATCAAGATTAGATTAGCTAACGGTCCGGCCAGGGCGACCAAGATACTATCGCGTTTAGGTGAGCCAAGGCGGCTGGCGTTAACTGGCGTAGGTTTGCCCCAACCAAAGCCAAAAAGGACCAGAAAAACTGTCCCCATCAGGTCGAGGTGGGCGAGGGGATTAAGGGTAAGGCGGCCGGCGGCCTCGGCAGTATCGTCGCCTAAGCGACTGGCAGCCAAAGCGTGACTAAGCTCATGAATAGTAATCGCAATCACTAAGTGAGCCAAAGTCAGCCAAAAGTAAGTCGGATTTTCAGCGATTGAAGCCAGCATTTTATCCTTGTCAAAAACAGATTACTCTGTTATATTAGACAAGTATTCTTTGAGAGTAAAGGTTAAAGATGAAATTACATCCATTTAGCGAGCGTGATATCTGTGCCATCTGTGGTAAACACCCCCAAATGGCCTATAACCGTCCGCACTCACAACACAAGACCAAAAAGATTGTTCGCCCAAACCTGACTAAATTCATGGGCGCAGTTTTGATCTGTGCCAAATGTCGCAAGGCGATGCTCAAGCCAGAGTCAACTCGACCAGTCCGTCGTTCGACTGTTGCCACCAGTACTCCTGCGGCTTAATAATAGCCGTAGCGGTTAACAAAAAACCCTCGATTACTCGAGGGTTTTTTGTGATTCTACTGTGTTGCGATTAGGCAGCAGCAGCGAAATCGTCGCTGTCTGAATCAGTGTCAGCAGCTGGCATCTCTGGCATTGACATGCTGGAGTTGTCCATAGCTGGCATAACTGGGTTCATTGGCTGACTCATGTTGCTACTTGAGTCGAACGAGCGAGGGGCTTGGCCCTTGCTGGCTCGGAAACAATTGACACAAAGGACATCGTTCGGGAACTTAGGCTTAAAGTTTACAGTGTCTTCTTTGCCGCATTCTTTACAGATGATTTGGTGTTGTGGTCGTGGTTGACCGTAGTCGTTGCCGAAACCGCGACTGGCGCCGGGACGACCGCCACCCATGGCATTTTTCTCGGCCTTGCGCTTTTCGATACATTCACGACAACGAATTGGGTCGTTAAAACCCTTGTCATTGAATAGTTCTTGTTGGGAGACTGGAAAGATAAAATCTTTGCCACAGTCTTTACAGGTAAGGGTGCGATCTTGCACTTGGTCCTTTCACTTTGGTTGCCTACGAGCCCAGTTTTCTGTTGTTTGGACAGTCGAGTCAGGTAGCGAATTGATTTGTCAATATTATGACATACGGCCAAATTAAATGCAATGGATATGCTATACTCGGCCTGATGTCCAGTCATGCTCAGTTATTATCGATGTTCACACGCCGAGAGTGGCCCCAGGCGCTTGGTTTAATCGCCTCTAATGAAGTTTTTGAGAGTTGGCTAGCCGAACTACAGGCTTTGCCGAGTTTCCGGCCGGCCGATTTTTGGCGTTATGAGGGTGAGAAGCTTGGCTTAATCGACCTCAAACCGATTAAAGAGATGGCCAGGCTGAAAACTCCAGATCAGGGCTGGCAACTCTTGATTATCCCGGGTGCTTGGCGACTGACCGACGAGGCAGCTAACGCCCTTTTAAAGCTGATCGAAGATCGGCAGGAGCGAATTAGCTGGCTCTTTCAGATCGAA
>CAZQGJ010000042.1:0-5917 GCA_964592905.1 uncultured Candidatus Saccharibacteria bacterium
GTAATCGCCCGAGCGATTGGCTCAACCGTTTGCCAGTCGAGATCGCGATCGACATCGAGAGCGACGACATCAGGCTTAAGATACTGTCCTTGGATTAGTCCTGGCTGACCGGTGGCCGAGATGATGACATCGAGCTCTCGTAACGAATTAGGGTTAAAATTGGCCTCGTCAAAAAGCTCGGGTTTCAGCCCAAGTCGCCGCAAAGTGTTGGCTAGCGGTAACCCAACCAAGCGACCCTGTCCGACGATACCGATCTTTTGGTTAGTCAGCGTAATCTCATACTCACTGAGAAGCTGCATAATCGAGAGGACGGTCGGCGGAGTGAACGGACTCTGAGCCGTTAAGCCATCGACATCTTTTTGGGGCTTTACGAGGTTGAGAATCGTTTCGGTATCTAGACTCTCGGGCAACGGCAACTGGATAATTATGGCGTGACAATCTGGATTTTGATTCAGTGAGAGAATGATCTCTTTGATGCGGTCTGGGCTGGCATCTTGATTAAAGTGATGACTGCGGAAGATGATACCCAAATCCTCGGCCTGTTGACGTTTAATCTTATCAACATAGAGACGACTTTTCGGGTCATCGCCTACCATTACCACATCAAGCCGCGGCTGTATGCCGTGTTGAATTAATGAATGAACTCGAGCAATTAGGTTGACTCGCTCACGATCGATGATCGTGTGACTTGTCAGATGAATCGACATATATCTTAACCGATCTAGCCAGTTGGTTTGAGCTGACTTAATTTTTGGTCGAGACGCTTCTCGGACTCGCGCCGTTCTAACCCGATGGCTGTTTCAAGATTAATGAATTTAAAGAGTGGTTGCAAGCGGGCATCGCGCTTAATTAACTCTTGATACATCTGCTGTACAACCAATCGATAGCCGGGATGGCCCTGTGGGGTAGTCCGTAGTTCGGCGATATGGATCATCTCGCGTAGATTGAGGGTGATATACCAGCGCAAACGATGGGCTTGGGGCAGTAAATACTGAGCCTGAATCGGGAAGTCAGGGTAAATAGTTTCGTAAGCGGCCACGGCTTGGGTCATCGCCAGTCGATAGCGATCTCCTAGCCCGAGAGCGTCGATCTCTGACGGCACCGTTAAACCAAAATATGGGGTTAGGGGTTGTCTCTCTTGCGTCATCGTTCGATGGCGATGCAGATCGTAAAAAGTAGCATAGTCGGTGACTAGCTCGTAGGTCAGCTGATTATTCTCTAGCCAACGACCAGGTTTATGAAAGCGATTTTGACGCGGTTCGGTTGTGCTTTCGATTAGCTCAGCTACGGCCTTGGCCTCAAGCTGATTGACTAATTGGGTGGCCTGAGTCAACGATAGGTCGCTCTGGCTAAAGATTAGATGGGCCAACGATCGATCTAAATCGTTCGGATCATAATGCGTCAGTTTAACCTGAGTGTCATCAAAAGTTTCGCTGATGAGCGGACTGGCCAGCTCGGCGGTTTTTGTCGTCAGCGTTTGGCGCAGAGTCTCAAGATATTGAATCGTCGGCTGTCCGTATTTAGGATCGTTGGCTCGTTTAACGAACGAAGGAATGACGGTGCTGAGCTCTTGATGCATCGTTTCGGCTAGCTGCCTGGCTTCTGGCCAAGGACTTGCCAGAAGTTTCGTGATGAGATAGCGAAAGCTTCGTCCATTACCGTAAAGACCAGTATTCGAGAGCACACCAAGCGGTAAGAGGCCGCGTAGTGTGTCGCAAACTTTAGCCCTGATCGTACTTTGGTAAGCTCGATCGGTCTCGTCGGATTGTTGAGGGAACTCAGTTTGATAGTACTGTTTAACCGGTTTGATTAAGGCAGCATAAGTCTCGAAGAGCTGGTCCATCGCATCGGTGTATATTTTGGCATGAGGACTAGCTAAGAGTTCGGGGTCGCGATAGTAAAGATAATGTCCGTCGATCTTTTGGTCGAAATAAACGTAGCGCGAAGATTTTTCGAGCGGTGAGATACCGATTCGAGAGTCTTGGATCAGTTTAACCACAGGACGGCTGACGCCCTCGATTGCCAGGTGGGCACCGCCGAGCTCCTCGACTGAATCGTCGCCGTAACCGACTAGGACTCGCGAATAGAACTCCTCGGCTTTTTGAATCGCTAATGAGTGATCATTGGATTGCTCAGCGCTAACCAAGCCCGCTAGGCCCGCCTCTTGGTTGTTAATAAACTCATCGAGCAAGACTCGACGCAACGATTTGTCGGTCCGGCTATAGCGTGAGAAGAGCGCGCCTTTAATAACCTCGGGTAAGTTTTTGAGGACGAAAACCGGTCGGTCTAGATTGCTAAAGTATGGCTTGAGTTTGGCTAATTCGCTGGCCTTGAACTCACTCTTTAATTCACTCTGTCGGCTTGGCTGGATAGACTGGGTATCTGATTTAGGCATAGCTAAAAGTATAGACTAGGAGTTCGGCTTGGCCAGTGGAAAAGCGGTGGTCAGCTCTTTGATCTGCATCGCTAAATTCTGGCTGACTTCGGTCGTCAGCTCTTGACTCAAGGCGGTAGCGATAATCTGACCGATGGATTCTAGCTCTAGCGTGCCGAAGCCTCGCGTCGTTAAAGCGGGTGTGCCTAAGCGAATACCAGATGGTTGACGAGCTGAACCGGTTTCATCAGGTACGGTATTTTGATTTACGGTGATTTGCAGAGAGTGAAGTCGATCAGCCGCATCCTGACCAGTCAGGCCAACCGAACGGGTGTCGATCAAGATCAGATGATTGTCGCTACCACCGGTCACTAGGCGAAGCTCGGGATTGATTCGATGCAGTCCTTTAATCAAGGCTTGGGTATTATCGATAATTTGCTCTGCATACTTAGTAAATGAGGGCTCGGTCGCCTCGGCTAGGGCGACAGCGATCGCGGCGATAGTATGCTCGTGGGGGCCGCCCTGTAGACCCGGGAAAACTGCGCTATCGATCTTTTTGGCCAAAGCCGGAGTCCGGCTAAAGATCATCGCTCCACGCGGTCCGCGCAAGGTTTTGTGAGTAGTCGTCATCACTAAATCGGCCAATTCGAATGGACTGGGGTGGACACCGCCAGCGATCAGGCCAGCCACATGGCTGATATCAGCCAAATGTAGGGCGCCGACCTCGTCAGCGATGGCCTGTATGGCTGACCAATCGATCTGACGGGGATAGGCAGTCGCTCCAGAGATAATCAGCTTTGGTCGTTCGCTTTGAGCTAAGCGACGGATAGCCGCATAATCTAGGCGGTGGCTGACAGGGTCGAGGTAGTAGGGAATTGGTTGGTAAAAGCGACCGATCAAGGCCTTGGATAGGCCATGGGTGATATGTCCGCCATGATTGAGAGCTAGGCCAAGTACTTTGTCTTTGGGCTTTAAGACGGCCATCAGACAGGCGGCGTTGGCCGGTGAGCCAGAATAGGGTTGAACGTTGACGGTATAATCAGTTTTAAAGACAGCTTTCGCCCGTTTGATGGCCAACTCTTCAATCTGATCGATGACTTCATTGCCATGATAGTAGCGAGCCCCTGGGTAGCCTTCGGCATATTTGTTGGTCAAGATAGAGCCATTGGCCGCCAGCACGGCCTCGGAGACGTAGTTTTCGGATGGAATCATCTCGAGGCCGTGCTCTTGACGAGTGGCCTCGGCTGAAATTAGATCAAAGATTTTATCCACGTTGCTCCTTTTCCCATGACAGACGGTCAGTCAGTGCCTGGGGTTCGCCTGGTTGAAAGATTAGTTTACCGTGATCCTCTTGCAAAGTACCATCATAGGCCACCGGATGCCAGAGACAACGCAGTAATCCAACCAGATAGAGAGAGCCCGTAATGAGAACTATCCCGTCGTGACCGGCTAGATCTTTGGCTAATTCGTAAGCCTTTGTCGGATCGAGCCTAGTTGTGCAGGGAATTCCGTTTTGCCTAACTAGCTTGGCCAAATCAGTAGTGGCATAGCCCTTGCGTTCAGAAAAGCGGGTCACGATAATCTTATCGACAATCTTAGTCAACGGCTTAAGCGAGGGCAGGAGATCTTTACCCTTTTTCATGGCAAAAACCATAATAATACGTTTTTTGGGAAAAAGGATTCGCATCGATTGAGCTAAGGCCGTACACTTGGCCGGATTATGTGCACCGTCCAAAATAGTCAGTGGTGAGTGGTCGACGATCTCGAGCCGACCGGGAATAAAGGCCTGTTTCAGACCCTGACGAATAGCCAGATCAGCAATCAACCAACCACGAGAGCGTAAAACCTGAATCAGATAGAGCGACATTAAAGCGTTTTGGATCTGATGCTGGCCAATTAAGGACAGATGGAGATCGTAAAAAAACTGATTCATCACCTCGGCAGTTAGTAGCGAACCGTTGAGGCCTAAGCTCTTGGCTGAACGAGGGTGCTTTTGACCGATTTCGATATATGGGGAACCGAGATCTTCGGCTCTTCTAGCGAACAGCTCTGAAACGGCGGGTTGAATAGCCCCATTAACGAAGGGAACCTGTGGCTTAATGACGCCGGCCTTGACCATGGCGATGGAGATTAGGTCCTTACCCAAGAGGCGGGTATGGTCGAGGTCGACGTTGGTGACGCAGGAGACCAACGGTTTAATAATATTAGTCGGGTCGTACTCGCCACCCATAAAGGTTTCGATGACGGCGATATCAACGTTCTCGGTTTGAAAATGGAGCAGCGCGGTCATAAAAAGTAGCTCTTGACGCTGAAAGGCACCGTAGCTACTTTTCGCCTCGATCTGAAGGGCCTGTTGATAGACATGCTCAAATCGTTGACTGAACTGATCTTCGGTAATTAACTGACCGTCGATTTGCATCCGTTCTCGAACGGTTTGTAAATGAGGGGTGGTATGGAGACCAACTTTATAACCAGCCGACATTAGGATCTGACTGACGAGAAGCGAGGTTGAACCTTTACCGCTAGTGCCAGCGATATGAACGGTTGGCGCCTGAAGGTCGACCTGAAGTTTGTGGGCTAAGAGCTCTAAGCGTCGCAAACGATGATAGATCGGCGAGAGCAAACCACGTTGTTGACTCTGCCTTAATAAGGAGAGGGCCTGTTGGTAGCGATTGGGGTTAGCTGACATGATAGCCTTGAGTCGAACCAAAACCGCCACGATCGGCGCGTTGCATCGAGCTGACTTCTTGAAACTCGGCGATGCCGATCTGAACGAAGAATGCCTGGGCAATCCGTTCGCCGGCCCGTAGCTCTACAGCGTGATCGGTAGTATTTTGCACCTGTATGAGTAGTTGGTCCGTTTCGCCGGCAAAATCTTGATCAACGATACCAACAGCTTGTGGAATAATTAGCCCCTTGGCTTTGGCTAATGAGCTACGCGCCGCGATTAATAGAGCGTAGCCAGGGGGCGTGGCGATGACTAATCCAGAAGGCAATCGAACTATCTCGCCTGGTTGAATCGTCACCGAATCCAGGACGGCCAGATCAAAGGCAACCGAGCCGGCAGTTTGATAGGCCGGTAACTCAGCGCGAGGGTCAAGTCGCTTAATTTGAATGGCTAACTTTGGATTAAGGTTTTCTGGCATTGTTTTTATCTGGTTGTGTTTTAGGCCCGGTTATTGGTTCTGCTTTTGGTTCTGCTTTTGGCTCTGCTTTTGGCTCTGCGGTGAAATTACGCCACATCTGGCTGGCCTGGACCTTGTCGGCGCCGCGATATTTACTGTTGAGTTTTTGACTGCCATAGGGTTTTTCCGCCGGACTACTCAACGTTTCAAAGGCCATCTGGGCGATCGGCATACCGAGATAGAGAGTAACCGGCATGACGCCGATGTTGCTTAATTCTAGAGTCATCTTGAGTTCGTTACCAGGGTCAAGAAAGCCGGCGGTCGCATGAACGATAACGCCTAATCTGCCGAGCGAGCTCTTGCCTTCGAGTCGACCGACCATCTTGTCGCTGACGCCAGTTACTTCTTGTAAATTGGC
>CAZQGJ010000043.1:0-5445 GCA_964592905.1 uncultured Candidatus Saccharibacteria bacterium
ATCGACCACTAAAGATTAAGGCCAATAGACCGAAGGTGATCATGATCTCGTCCATCAGTCCAAGCCGGGCGTAGACGACAAAGAGACCGTCGGTCAGTAAGAAAAGGGCCAAGATCAGCCCCATCAACCGACTGCCTGAAAAAACTCGCGTCAATCGATAGGCCAACACCGGCAGTATAGTGCCAAAGATGGCCGGCACCACTCGCCAGCCTAAATAGCTATCGCCAAAGCTCTGAATTCCGAGGGCAATCAACAGCTTACCGAGCGGGGGATGAATATCAAAAAAGCTCTCGCCCGCCAGATACTGACTGGCCATTTTGGGAAAGTAGACCTCATCAAAAACGACGGCCTGAGGTGAGGTGAGGTTAATCCAACGACCAACGGCGATCAGGGCGATCCAAATGAGTAAACTCCGCTCGAGCCAGTCGAGCTCTCGCCACCATTTTTTGAGCGCGGTCAAATACTTCACCGATTCGCTCGCAAGCTTAGGCGTCGAACTTAACCTTGGGCGCCTGAGTCGCGGCCTGACGCTCTTCGGCCTCGAGGGCAAAGAACTTAAACTCAACAAATTTCAGCCACTGGCCAAAAAGATTAGTCGGGAAAACCTGAAGCTTAGTATTAAAGTCACGCACCATCCCGTTGTAGAAACGGCGACTGGCCTGGACCTTGTTCTCGGTATCGCTCAGTTCGCGCTGAAACTCTAAAAAGTTCTGGTTAGCTTTGAGGTCGGGATAGTTCTCGCTAACGGCAAAGAGCGACTTGAGCGTTTGACTCAACTGATTCTCGGTCTCGCCTTTGGCTACGACGTCGCTGATCTTCATCGCCGCAGTTCGGGCCTCGGTCACTGCTTGAAGAGTCTCTTTTTCGTGTTTGACGTAACCCTTAACCGTTTCTAATAGATTAGGGATGAGGTCGTAACGGCGCTTGAGCTGAACCTCGATATCGGCTACCGCTTCTTGAACTCGATTTTTGAGAGTAATCAGACCGTTATAGAGACCAACTAAGTAGAGGCCAAAGCCTACAACTATCAATAAAATCCAGGTTACAAATTCCATATTGCCTTTCTCTGCAGAGCCACAACTTAGCTCGTCATAAGACTATTATAGCCGATCGGTGACCTGATATAAATAGAGATCGCCGTCGTACTCGCCTAACGGATTAGCTGTGCTCTGCAGGCGGGCCGTCAGCGTGAAGGTCTGACCATCTGAGCGATAGCCGTAGTATTGGGTTGGATTGAGAGGATCGGTTGGTAAGGCGGCCAAAAAGCTCGGGACCAATTTATTGAGCGGTGAGCCGGCCAAAGCGGTGTTGCCCTCGCTAAAACTACCCGAAGGAGGGTACTCTTTGGTTTGACGATAGTAGCCGATCAGGGCGGCTTTGATGTTATTAATATCGGCGATACGGCGGTTGTCCATCTCCTCGACGCTGGCCGAGGCGGTGGCGGCTGGACTGGCAACAGCCGGGCTAGTTGTTGGACTGGTTGTTGGACTGACCGTTGGGCTCGAGGCTGGACTCTGAGTCGTCTGACCAGGCTGCGTGCCGTTGACTGCCCCGATATCTAAGGTTGGAGCCGGGCTAACGGTCGCCTCGAGAGCCGGACTGGCATCGGGATTAGCCGAGGCCGTCACCTCGACGGCGACTGTCGGTGCTACTTGATAGCGTTCGGGATTAAAAAGATCAGCAAACCAGGCAAAGCTAGCGGCGCCAATAATTAATAAGAGGCCTAAAGAGATCAATAGCCACTCGGTTCGCCCAAAGATAATCGGTTTGTCCCCCACCTTGCCTGCTTTCTTAGCGTTGAGTTGGCTCGAGTAGCGATGCCACCGCTCGATCGAGTACCGGATCTTGATCGGCTTGAAGTTGCGCCTCGGTTGGTACTACTTTGACATCAGGCTCGAGGCCGACCTTGTTAATGGCTCGCTCTTTAGGTGTCAGCCATTCGGCGATCGTCACGCGCACACGCGCGCCAGCCTGAAGATCGTGCAGTTCCTGGACGGAGCCCTTGCCAAAGGTTTTGTCACCGATAACCCGGCCCCGACCGTAATCTTGTAGGGCGCCGGCCATAATCTCGGAGGCCGAGGCACTGCCGGCGTTGGTCAAGATAACCAACGGTAAACCTGCCAGGCGATTGGTCGCTCCGACTGTTTTGACCGTTTCGAGCTGACCAGATTTATCTTTAATCTTGACTACAGTTTGACCGGGCTCTAAGAGTCGACTGGTCATAGCGATCACAGCGTCGAGAGCGCCACCCGGATTGTTGCGTAAATCGAGAATCAGACCCTTGGCTGGCTGTTTAGCTAACTCGGCTAAAGCCTGGTCAAACAGGTCGACTGTATCGTTGCCAAAGACCGAGACTGTCAGGATAGCTAGGCCATCGTCACGGCGCTTGAGGATAACGGATTTAACAGTAATCGTCTCGCGCTTTAACTTAAGTTCGAACGGCGTGCCGCTATCCTGTCTTAATAAGGTCAGTCGCACTTCGGAATCTTTAGGACCGCGAATTAGCTTAATCGTCTCTTCAAGCGAGAGCTCGGCGGTTGATCGGTCGTCGACCTTGATAATGATATCCTTGGCCCTGAGGCCAGCCCGTTCGGCTGGCGTCTCGGGGAGCGGTGCGACGATCGTCGGCAGCTGATTAACCATCTCAAGTTGGGCCCCGATGCCCTCGAAATGCCCGGATAACTCCTCGTCGAGGCTCGACGCCTCTTCTTTATCCATATAAAGAGTAAAGGGATCGCCGAGGCCGGAGATGGCGCCCCGGATCGCTCCGGTTAGGATTGCCTCGCTATCGATCTTGCCAGCGTAGTTCTTTTCGATTACTGAATAGGCTCGCCAAAACTGACTAAAGTCTAAGTTGGCCGGTTGGCCTAGATCGCGATTGACGATCTCGATTCGGCCGGCTCGGCTCCAGGCCAACGAGCCGTGCCCGATTAGGTAGCTCAAGGCCAGAGTTGAGATCCAGAGTATAGCTAACCAGAGCTGACTAAAGCGCGCTAGGCGTTTCAGTAATTTCTGGGCTCCATGATTAAAACGAGAGAAGTACCTTTTCACCGTTTTATTATAGCATCGGGCAGGATCATTCCGCCACCAATGACCGCCTTGGGCCTCTGAGCTTCGGTCGGCCAACTGGCATAGATCACCGCATGCTGACCAGGGGCCACGGCTCGGGCTCGCTCTGTCAGATTAAAGGTGATCGCCGGCCCCTCCCAGTCTGTCAGTTGCCAGCCGGACGGGGATTGCCACTGATTTTGCTCAAAACTGGCCACGGTATAGAGTTGACCGAGGTGACGAATGCGCAGGTAAAAAGTCGCCCCGCTCTGCTTAGCTAACTCCAGCTCTGACCAGAGATCGGGCGTAGCTGGCGAGAGGGTTAGCTGATCGCTCATCAGAGTCGGATGGTCAGCACCTGGCGCCACGATCAGGCGTCGCGCATCGGGCTGCTTAGCCTGAACATAGTAGCTCGGTAAGGCGCCGCGCTGTTCGGGATAGGCGGCGGCAAAACGCCGACCATCGATCGCCACATGCTCGCCAATCGTATATAAATGTATCCCTTGATGCTGCCCTAAAACGCGTCCCTCGAGATCAACGATCGGACCCTCAGCCTCAGGTAGCCATAAAGAGATAAACTGACGATAAGCAACCTTGCCAACAAAACAGATCCCCATCGAATCGGAGCGCTTAGCGTTACTCAAACCGAGCTGGCTAGCCAGTTGCCTGACTTCAGCCTTGGTTAGCTGACTCAACGGAAAGAGAACTCGGGACCACTGTCGGTGCGCGACTCTATAGAGGAAATAGCTCTGATCTTTACTTAGATCGGTCGCCTCGGTCAACGTCTGACCGCACCGCCAAGTGGCTGCACGCAAACCGACATAGTGCCCGGTCGCCACCCAGGCATGCGCCGGCAATCGCTCCAAATAAAAATCGCCAAACTTGAGGCTCTGATTACAGGCGATATCTGGATTAGGCGAGAGGCCGAGGCTGGCCTGTTCGATTAACGGATCGATCACCTCTTCTTTAAACTGCTGTCGCCAGTCAACCAGCTCGAGTGACAGACCAAAATCAGTGGCCACCCGGAGCGCTGACAGATAGTCGTCGTACCAGGGGCACTCCAGTCGATAGCTGCCTGGCTCGAGTCGATACCGGCCGAGTTCGGGACTGGCCGTGTTCCAGTTTTTCATAAAGATCGGTCGGACAGTGGCACCGGCCGCCAGTAAGATTGCCAAGGCCACCGTCGAGTCAACTCCGCCAGAAAGCCCGAGATAGATCGGGTGCCGAGCCAAACTCTCGGGATCGAGTTGATTCTGCTCTAGCCAGCGCAGAGCCGCTTCGGTCACCGAGGTTGGCCAAGGCGTTTGAGTGAGTGGCGAAATCTGCGACATCATGAGCTGAAGTATAGGTTAAATATCAAAAAATGCTAGACTAGTTTTATGTCCTATCTTCTGCCCCTGACCTTAGGCTTGATTGGCCTGTTTTTCTTTTACCGAGGCTGGCGCCAAGGCTTCCTCTACTATGCCGGCGAGCTAATCAGCCTGGCTTTAGCGCTCTTTTTGGCACTAGAGTACGGCGACAAAGTTGGTGCATTGATCGCCGAACGGATTAGCTGGCTCAAGCCGTACCAAGATGGTTTTGGCTTAGTTCTGACCTGGCTAGTATTGGATTTCGGCCTGAACCAACTACTACGATTAGTTAATCGCTGGCTACCTCGAAATCTAACCAAGGCGCTATCTTGGCGAGTGGCCGGCGGTGCGGCGAGCTTACTCAAAGCGAGCATTTATTTTAGCGTTATCTTGACCTTGGCTTTAGAGTTGCCGGTCGATTGGCCCTTTAAAGACAAGCTGGCGGCTGACCCTAGCCTGGCGGCCATCACCAAACTGACGACTCAGGCCGAGCGACTAGTGCTGAACCGTTATGGCGACAAGCTTGATTCGGCACTGGCGGTCCTGACCGGATTGAGTCAACGTAGCGATAGTCAGCTCGAGATTGTCGAGGAGAAAAAGCTACTCGACTTCAAAGCGACTAATTTAGTCAACGTCCCGACCGATGTCACCGCCTTACTCAACTCGACTAACGCCGCCCGACAAGAGGCGGGGCTGTCGCCTTTGGCACTCGACGCTGCCTACTCGGCCGTAGCGCGGGCCCATGCCGAGGACATGCTTAAAAATGGCTACTTTGCCCACACCAATCTGAGCGGTCAATCCCCGTTTGACCGAATCAAGGCCAGTGACCTGACCTATCAGGTAGCCGGAGAGAATCTTGCCTTTGCCCCCAACGTTAACCTCGCCCATCAAGGCTTGATGAACTCGCCAAAACATCGGGACAACATTCTTTATCCCGAATTTAGCCGTTTAGGCATCGGCGCTGTCGAGGCTTATCCGTATGGACGCATGTATGTGGAGCTTTTTTATGATTGATCGCATACTCACCTGAAAATGCAAATGTTTTATA
>CAZQGJ010000044.1:0-5398 GCA_964592905.1 uncultured Candidatus Saccharibacteria bacterium
CCATATGACTCCTCGTAACTGAGTTAGTAGTGGATAAACTGAGCATACCTTGACCATCGAGGCGTGTCAATAAGTGTGGACAGAGTGAAGTTTTGGTGGTATATCTAGCACAAGCTGCCTTTCGTCCTCATTAAGGCAAAGACAACCAGGCATCACGCCGAACCGCCTCTCTACCTCCGATCGGACTAGAGAGGCGTTTTTATTGCTTGACAGTTAGCCTCGATTCAACTATAAAGATTTTGTAGGTAATCTGACCTACTTTTCAAGGTTACAAACATGCGAGTCGCGGGTGTAATGAGGTGTGGCTTAGCTTCGAAGGACTGCTCGCCAGAGGTGGTGAGGCAGAATCTACTGCTGCAGCTCGGTATCGTAGGGCTTATAATTACTCAGGAGCCTGACGGCGCCCTGAAGTCAAGGATTACCAACGACGATGATCTCGACTGTGATGAATCCATGGTGCCAGAAACGCAGCTTATCGTTGCGGGTGTCAGGATCTTTACCTCTGAACAAGTGGTCAACCAAACAATACCTCAACAATGGTATCCAGCCGGTCGTGCCAACGAACTGATGGCGTACCGAATGCGTCTAGCTCGGGCCTGGGAATACGCGTTGCGACAGCGTCTGAGTCGAGTTTGTCCCGAGGGACCCACCCTTAAGGCACTTCAAGCAACGTATACCCAAGTAGAAAGAGTTCTGTCTGGTGCAGAGAGAGACGCCGAGCTCGATTGCGCTGGTCTGCCACCCGCCCATGCGACAGCACAGGTGATCGTGCACTGGTTGACCTGTCGTCCCGACGGCACAACAATCGATCATGAGATTATCTGGCATGATCAACACAACGCTTCTGTTGCCATCGTCATGTATTTCCCAGAAAAGTGGAAAGGGCCCCTCTTTTTTTCCACTTTCCCAGTGAAAATAGAGGTCGTGTCATGATCGGTCCATCAGCCTGTTACCGCCTCTCGCTATCGCGAGGGGCGGTCTTCTTAATGACATTTTTTGGAATAACGCTATACTAATTGTCTATGCAGCAACTAACCAACTCGGTTCTGATTCTCGGTGGCGGTCACGGTTTGAGCGGTCTATTAACAGCGCTAACGACATTGAATAAATCGGATACTGTTTCATTTGATTGGCAGGTCGGGGTTGGTATGACCGACCATGGCGGCTCGAGCGGAAAGCTCCGCGATCAGTTTGGAGTGCCGGCACTCGGAGATTGGCGTCGTTGTCTCTCGGCAGTCAGTCAACGCGCCGGTCAGCTAAATTTTGAACATCGTAACAATGAAGGGCACGCACTTGGCAACCTTTATCTGTTAGACCACTGGCAACGATCAGGCGGTGATTTGCTCTCGGTCAGCCAAAATATTGCGTCAGATCTCGAGCCGCTGATCCCGGTTTTGCCGATTACCTTGGAGCCGCTAGAGCTGATCTTAACACTGACGAGCGGTCGAGCGTTAACCGGTGAGGGGCAGATTGGTGAGCAGACACAGGCCGATCCGATTATTCAGGTATCGTTAGCGCCGGAGCCGCGGCTTGATATGCTTAATCCGCTGATCCTCGAAGTTTTAGAGCGGGCTAGTGCCCTGGTCATCGCTCCCGGCTCGTTTTGGTCGAGTCAGATTGCAGCTTTATTACCGCTAGGATTTCACTCGCTAATTAAACAGCGTGGCGCTGATTGGCCAGTAGTCTATTTGGCGAACGTCGCCCACGAACGGGGCGAGACGCCGCATCTGGATCTGGTGGACCAAGTCGAGCTTCTGAGCCAGTATCTAGAGCGATCGCCATCGGTAGTGTTAGCCAACCAAGAACTCAGACGCTTTGATCAGGACTTGAGCCCACTCGGAGCCGTACGTCATCTGGTGCCTCCTCAACCAATCGAATGGCAGAGGCGTTTACCTGAGACAGAATTAGTGTTGGCTAAGCTGTTGCACCAGCGATCTGATCTCGAGCATGATCATCGCCAGCTTGCCAAAGAGCTAGTCAAGATACTCTCCAGGCTAGTTTTGCCGGCTAATAAATGATAAGTTGCCCCTATGCCTGAATTGCCCGAAGTTGAAACGATTCGTCGCGGCCTTGAACCGCGCATAGTTGGTCAAAAGATCGCTCAAGTGACGATCTATTGGCCCAAGTTTTGGCAGGGTGAACTCGGTCTGGTCGAGGGACAGAGGGTAGTGGCGGTGCGTCGCTTGGCCAAGGTCCTCTTGATCGATCTCGAAAATCTACAAACCATCATGATTCATCTCAAGATGACCGGTCAGTTAGTCCATCTGAACACTATTGGACAGGCCGCCGTGGGTGGTCACCCCGATACTAACTACCGGCAGCCTCTGCCCCATAAGCATACTCATCTCGAGTATCGTTTCGCTGATGGCGGTATCTTGTATGCCAACGACTTGCGTAAATTCGGTTGGCATCGACTGGTGCCGACAGCTGAGGTTGTGTCCAAGATCGGTCCTAGCTTAGCCGGCATCGATGCCGCTTCGGCAGCATTAACCACTCAAAGTTTGACCTCAATATTGAAGCGCCGGCCAAAAGCACCGATCAAGGTCTTGTTGCTTGATCAGGCGCTGATTAGCGGTTTAGGTAATATTTATGTTGCCGAGGCGCTCTATCGAGCCAAAATCCTCCCGACTCGTTTGGCTGCGTCGCTCTCTAAAACCGAGATCGGCCGCTTGGCAGAGCAGATCAGCCAGGTCATGACCGAGGCGATTGCCGCCGGCGGAACTAGCTTTAATGACTATCTCAATGTCGAGGGCCAGCAGGGGAGCTTCTTAGAGCAAGCGACCGTTTATCAACAGGAGAAGTGTCCGCTCGGTCACCCGATCTCTAAGCTCAAGCAAGCTGGCCGCACCACGCATTACTGTGCTATCTGTCAACGCTAATTTTGCTCTTGACATCGACGGCTGGAACGAGTAAGATACGAAGGTATCATCAGGCGCCAGGCCTGATGTGTGACAAGAGATCCACAACCTCAATGCCCACTACGCCGAAGCGTGCTGAGTTCGATGCTAAAAGTTGGTTCATCGAGCACTTTTGCAGCGATCACAGAGCATTATGTTGCGATCGTGACGAGTTGTTTACCTCTAAAGTAGAGGCATACGACGCACAAAATCGTCCGATCCGGTTCGTTTACACCGTGTCACTTTCTGGTGGCGAATCATATAGCATCGGCGTGGATGTCGCCGATGACAGTATGGCTTTGCCTGACTGTTCCAACGCCGCACTGGCCAGGTTGCGCCTGGTCCATTACTACTGGAGGGGAGATCAGCGACTGTCGCTTCATGTTCAGTTCACCAGGGTTAACGCTGTACCTGAGGCTGATTGGATGGCGCTGCGTCGCGACATACGCAAGGTATTGGCTGATATCGCGCCACTTTCTCCACAGCGTCTCCAGCCTGTGCTGGTTGGAGCCTGATCCCTGTCAGTCGCTCTTTCGCTTCTCCCCAGGGGCCCTGTCCGCAAGTGACAGGGTTCTTTTTTATCTGTCAAGGCTATACAAGCGCGCAACCATCTGTTAATCTTGTGCCATGTCAAATCTGCCTCACTACGCTATCGTTCTGGCTGCCGGCAAAGGCACCCGAATGCAATCGACTACTCAACCGAAAGTTTTATTTCCTATTGCCAATCGACCGATGCTGGCCCATGTGCTGGATTATCTATCGCAGGCTGGCTTAGCTAACGAACAGATCGTCATCGTGGTTGGCTTTTTGGCCGAGATGGTTGAGGAGCGATTTAATCAGGGCTATCACTTTGTCAGACAGACCGAGCTTTTGGGCACCGCCGATTCGGCCAAACGGGCCGAGCCGATCTTGGCTAGTAAGGGCGAAGGAGTGACTATTATCGTTAATGGCGACCAGCCCTTTTTCCGTCCCAGCTCCATTCAACGTCTGACTCAAGCTATCGAAAACGGTGCGACGATGGCTGTCTTAACTGGCGAGATGCCCGACTCAGAGTTCGATGGTTTCGGTCGTGTCATCACCGATAGCGAAGGTTGCGTCCAAAAGATCGTCGAGGTCAAAGATGCCACTGTCGATCAGCGGGCGATTCGCCTCATGAATCTTGGTGGCTACGCCTGCGACAACCAGTGGCTCTGGTCTGCCTTGAACAAAATTGAAAAATCTCCAGTGACTGGCGAATATTATATTACCGATCTCATTGACCTAGCGGTTAGTCAAGGCAAAAAAGCGGTGGCGATCCAGATTGAGGATCGAGCCGAGGCGCTTGGCATTAATACACTCGAACATTTGGCGGCCGCCGAGGCGATCGCCAAGCAAAGCTCTCGCTAACCATGGCCGCCGAGCGGCGTACGGCTGGCGTGATCTTGCGCCGTTATTCGATAGGCGAGGCCGATCGACTGCTCTTGACGATGACCCGCGAGCTAGGCAAGGTGCCTCTAATCGCTCGCGGACTGAAAAAACCACGCTCTAAATTAGCCGGTCAGCTAGAGCCGTGGCAGATCGTCGAGCTTCGCCTAATTCCTACCGGCCAGTATTGGTTAGTCGTCGGTGCCGAGGCTAAAAGCGCTGTCCCAGAGCTGGCCCGCGATCTCGATCTGTTTACCGAATTTTCGGGCTTTGTCGAAGTTTATGACCGTCTTATTCCCGAGGCCGCACCCGATAGCGCCAGCTTTGAGCTGTTGACCGACCTGATTACTGGCTTAGTTTCGGTGGCGACCGATGGGGCCCAGTGTCGTTGGCTGATTGCTTTGGCTAGCTTTCGTCTGTTGGCCGAACTTGGTTACTTGCCTGACTATGAGCTGACCGAGACGCTCACTGCCGCCGAGCTCGAAACAGCGACCTTTTTGACTCATCCGGCTCGACAGGATCTAGAACGCTCGGCTGTGACAATCGATGACTCGCTGACAACTCTAATTAGCGGCGAAGCACTTCTCTGTAACGTCAATATGGTGAAGTTCTTACGACTCTGTCGACAGCTTTCGCTACCTGCTTTGCAACGGATAAAACTATCCAGCCGTGAACAGGCGGGCTTGAGCTGGCTAGTCGGCGCGATGTTACGCCAACTGCTAGATCGTCCCTTGGTCAGCGATAAGTTGCGTGGTCAGTAGAGCGACTGTTGACCGGTCTAACCCGGCTTGCCTCCAGAGAAGAAATAGCGTAAACTCAACTCACAATGTCTAACTTTGATCCAATTATTAATTTAGCCAAACGGCGTGGCTTTGTCTTTCCCTCAGCCGAGATCTACGGCGGCTTAGGCGGCGTTTGGGATTGGGGTCCGCTTGGCACCTTGCTCAAAAAACGGATTCAGGCCGATTGGTGGCGGGCGATGATCCAAGATCGGCTCGATATCGTGCCGATCGATTCAGCTATTTTGACCAAAGCCGAAGTTCTCGAGGCCTCGGGCCATGTTGATAACTTTACCGATCCTTTGGTCGAGTGTCATG
>CAZQGJ010000045.1:0-4877 GCA_964592905.1 uncultured Candidatus Saccharibacteria bacterium
CGACAACCAGCGTGAAAAACAGGTTAAGCTGCTCTTTCTAGTATTAATCCTAGTGTATCTCGGCGGCTTACTCATCTTTAGAGTCTGGCAGCGCTACCAAAATAAGCCCCAGTGATTTTCAGATTGGCAAAAAAATGTTACTCTATGCAAAGGAAAGGGTGATGCCAATTGAAGAGACGCTACGGACTAACCGCATCGGGTCAACTCAAAGGATCGAGTGAAAACTCGGTCTTTCAACTCAAGGCGAACAAGCCCGTTGTGGCTGTCAAGCCGTCTTTGTCGACTAAGCCGATGGCAGCGTCTCCAGTCAGCGATTCACCTCTACCTCCATCGGCCTCAGCTAAAACTTTTAAATTGAACTTTGATAGTCGACAAATCGCTCGCCTGATCTTTTATTTGGCAGTCGCCATCGTTATAGTAGCAGTCGTTTGGTTGGCCGTAGCCGGTATACGAGCCGTTTCTAAGGTCACTGATAAACAAAACGATTCTCGTTCGGCTATCCTGACTCTGAGCGATCAAGTTAAGCCGGAACAGATCAAAGCCGAGGGCGGCGGACGAGTTAATATCTTGTTAATTGGCGTAGGCGGTACTAATCATCCGGGTGGCACTCTGGCTGATACTTTGATCTTGGCCAGCTTTGATCATTTGAATCAAAAATTAAGCCTAATCTCTATACCGCGCGATCTCTATGTTCCAGTCAGTAGCGGCGGCTTTAGTAAGATCAATGCCGTTCATTCAACTGGTGAACAGCTAGCTGCTAGCAAGAATAAAGGCAATAAACTAACGACTGTAACCAGCGGCCCAGCCTTGCTCAAAGAAACAGTCACGAAAATCTTAGATCTGCCAATCCATTACTATGTTAGGGCTGATTTCCAGGCCTTGCAAAAGGTTGTTGATACGCTCGGCGGCGTCACCGTCGATGTGGAAAATGCGATCGTCGATCTCTCTTATCCGGCAGATAATATGGTTGATTATTCACCGTTCCGGTTAGCAGCCGGAGTTCAGACCCTCGACGGCAAAACTGCCTTGCGCTATGCCAGATCTCGCCACTCAGGTGGGGCTGAAGGCTCTGATTTTGCTCGAGCCAAACGACAACAAAAATTAATCGATGCCATTCAACAAAAAGCGTTAAAGATCGGCTTCCTGGCGAATCCGAGAAAATTAAACGAGTTGATCGGTATCTTGGGCGATCATGTCCGAACCGATCTCTCTCTCAAAGAGGCTGAACGGATCCTCGAGGTCAGCCAAAAAATGGACAAAATGGAAGTCAATAATCTAGTTCTCGATAACGGTAACGAAGGTATCTTGTATTCCACCTCCGGCGATCAGCGTGGCTATATTCTGCTGCCGAAAAACAATGACTATACTCAAGTTGCTCGCTTCGTTCATCGTACGCTCGATGAACCTTACCTCAAGAAAGAGGCTGCCACCATTACCCTTATCAACCGGAGCGGTAAACCGACCCAAGGCACCGCATTGGTCCAATATCTGACCGATTATGGTTACAAATTAACCGAGGTAGCCGAGCCGTCGTCTAAGCGCGAGACCAAGACCAGCTTGACGATGAGTACCAACGATAAGCCGTTTACAGAGTATTTACTAGAAAAGCGCTTAAAGACCGAGGCCGTCAGGGCCAAAAATGAGTGGCAGACTGATTTCGTACTCTATCTAGGTTCCGATTTCGTCCTTCCGGTCGTTTCTGTCCCCGGTGCGGCCAAGGCAACGCCTGCGACTAGTGCCAGTCCTGCGACCAGTCCTACTGTCAGCTCTAGCCCTAGCTTCACCGCCTCGCCCCAGAGTAGTCCGGCCAAACCATGAAGAATCTCTGGAACCAACACCGACCGTTGATATTTAACTTCCTGTTCTTTATTTGGGCCGTGGCTTTGACCGTTTGGTTCGAAGCGGCCACCGTCATTCGTTTATTAAGTTTGACCTTTGTTGGCATAATTTGGCTAATTTCAATATATGTCAAACGCCCTGACTACCTGACGACTGTGGCACTGTTTCTGAGCTGGCATCAACTCTATGCGTTAAGTTGGCGCTATTCTATAGCTACCGGCTGGCAAATTTTAATTTTAGCCGCATTACTAACTATCGCCTGGATCATCTTGTTTGGCAAGCGGTTCTTATTCTTAGCCGCCCTCTGCCTGATTCTCTCAAGTGAGTTAGTTGTAGTGATGAACTATCTGAATTGGGACTATCGTTGGCAGGCTTTGATAGCGATTATCCCTTTCGCTTTAATCTCTCATACCGATTATTTCGGCCCAATTAGCTACTTTCAGTCTCGAGCCAATAACCAAGGCAAGCATTTGCCAGATGCTCTGGAACAAGTTAGGATAACATCATGATTAATCGGGTTATCATCAGGCTGAAGATTATCTGGCGACAAGCACGGAGCTTTAGTGCCGAGGCTGTTCGGGCCCTAGTTGTTTACCTCAATGGCCCGGTTCGCACTAAATATCTTGGTCACCCGATCTTTCGTTGGTTGATCGTTGGTTTGATAGTCTTCTATGTCCTGATCGGTCTGATTGTCTCTCATCGGGTTTATGTCAAAAAATCCGAGTCTGATAATATCGCTCGTATCCTCAATCTTTACCCCTTACCAGCCGTCCTAATGAAGGGCGATGTCATCTTGGTTAAGGATTATTTAACCTTAGCCAAATTTATTCGTAACTTTGAGGTCAATACTAAGTCCGATCTTCCAGACGAGGCTAAGATCAGACAACAGGTTCTCGATCGTTTAATCGATCGCCGCATCGCCAATCGATTGATTCGTCAGTATGGCCTGCGCGTTAGCCGACAAGAGCTCGACGAAAGAATAGACAAACAGGCGGCTGAGTTTGGCGGAATCGACGAACTTAAGCGCACCATTCTTGACCTATACGGAATGAGCTTACGCGATTACCGGATTATCGTTCGAGATACGCTGATGCGTGACAAGATCCGTACTGAATTGATCGAACAGGTTAAAACACAGCACATTCTGGTCACAGACGAGAAAAAGGCTAACGAGTTACTGAAACAGCTCCAAACTGACCCCAATAAATTCGCCGAATTGGCTAAGCAGTTTTCGATTGACGAAAGTACCAAAGACAAGGCCGGTGAGCGTGATTGGCTACCGCGGGGCGCCGGACTCGGCGACTACGAGAGCCTGGCCTTCGAAACAGCTAACGGCCAACTGGCTAATCGAGTGGCTAAATCTACTTTTGGCTACCACATCATCAAGGTTGTTGATAAAAAAGGTAATATTCAGCGTTCTCTCGATGAGTTTATCGCCGGCGAGCGAGAACAGGAGAGATTTCAAGTTCTTTATCGCTAACTTGACAACTGTCTAGAGTTACTCTAATATAGATATTGATAGTAAAAGAGCCTAGGGAGGCAATTGCTCAAATCAGAAGAAACCTTAGTTTCATAGGTTTATTTGCCCGTATTGTACGGGCTTTTGTTGTTGTTTAAACCAATTATTTAGTAGTGTCGATATCGCTCGTTGTGACTGAGTGGTGAGTGCGAATGACAAATCCAGAGAAGAGGAGCAGCATGGCAAATCGAAAGTTTCTGCATCGCAGCAAATTCAATATCGCCCTACCCGATTTAATCGAGCTTCAGCGTAAGTCATACGAATGGCTTTTGAACGAAGGTATCCGTGAGATCGTCGATGAGATCACCCCGATCTATGACTTCACCGAAAAGCAGTTCAAGCTTGAACTGACTGACCTAGTCTTCGAAGAGCCAAAAGTCACCGAGGCTTTGGCTAAAAGTCGTAACCTGACCTACAAGGCGCCTCTGCGTTGTCGGGTTGTGCTCAATAATCTAGTTACCAAAAAATCTAAAGAATCCGATATCTTTCTTGGTGAGTTCCCACTGATGACCGAGCGAGGGACCTTTATTATCAACGGCATCGAGCGAGTCGTAGTCTCGCAGATCGTCCGTTCTTATGGCGTTCTCTTCATCGCTGACTACAGCGCCGGTCGCCAACTCTTTGGTTCAAAGATTATTCCTAGCCGAGGTGCCTGGCTCGAGTTCGAAACTAGCAGCCGCGATGTCATCTCGGTCAAAGTTGATCGCAAGCGTAAGATTCCTGTCACGACCTTCTTGCGAGCCATGGGCTTTAACGACGAGAACTGGCAATCAGTCTTCGGCGAGGTCAATACTAACCCTGACCATGACTATATTAAAGCCACTCTCGATCGCGATCCCGCTAAGACTTACGAAGAGAGTCTGATCGAGGTTTATAAGCGTATTCGTCCCGGCGATTTGGCCACTCCTGATACTGCCAAAGCCTTCCTTGACGCTATGTTTATGAATATCAAGCGCTACGATATGGGTCGCGTCGGACGCTACAAGATGAATCAACGCCTGGATATCGACTTGCGCGACACTAAAGCTAACCGAATCCTTCGATTAGAGGATCTAGTTGCAGTTGTTAAAGAGATTATCCGTTTGAATAACGATCCGATCGGTCGACCAGACGATATCGATCACCTCAAAAACCGCCGTATTCGTTCGGTCGGTGAATCGGTCCAAAATCGTTTACGCGTTGGCTTTTTACGACTTGAACGCATCGTCAAAGATCGCATGTCAGTTATCGAGTCTGATCAAGTCACACCGGCTCAGTTGATTAACAGCCGACCAGTAGTGGCTGTATTACAAGAGTTCTTTGCCAGCTCTCAGCTGTCACAGTTCATGGATCAGACCAATCCGTTGTCCGAGTTAGAGCATAAGCGACGAATTGCAGCCACCGGTCCTGGTGGACTATCCCGAGAAAGGGCTGGCTTCGAAGTTCGTGACGTTCACAACTCTCACTACGGTCGAATCTGTCCGATCGCTACCCCAGAAGGTCCTAACGTTGGCTTGGTTGGTCAGATCTCTTCTTACGC
>CAZQGJ010000046.1:0-4795 GCA_964592905.1 uncultured Candidatus Saccharibacteria bacterium
CCGAACAACCTCGCTAAGGTTGTGTGGCGGGATCGAGGTTGCCATACCAACGGCGATACCTTGTTGACCGTTAATCAATAGGTTAGGAATGGCAGCCGGTAGGATCTGCGGTTCGGTCGAGGTTCCGTCGTAGTTAGGAATGAAATCAACCGTCTCTTTATCGATATCTGACATTAAGGTATTGGCCAGAACTGCCAATTTCGCTTCGGTGTAACGGTGGGCGGCCGGTGGATCACCATCGATTGAGCCAAAGTTACCCTGACCGTTGACTAAGGGATAACGCATCGAGAAGTCTTGAGCCAATCTGACTAAGGTATCGTAAATAGCCACATCGCTGTGCGGGTGAAAATAACGCATCACATCCCCGACTACCGCGGCCGACTTTTTATGTCGCTGATGTGGTCGAACGCCGGTCATCTGCCACATAGTATAAAGGACGCGTCGATGCACTGGTTTAAAACCGTCGCGGACATCTGGCAGCGCGCGCGAAACGATAACCGACATAGCGTAATCAAGGTAGCTATTCTGAATTTCAGAGACTAGGCTCTGATCCTTAATTAAACCATAGGCGGTTTGGTAACTCGGTCGGTCATCCGAAGCCTCAAAAGCGACCTCGTGTGTCGTTTCGTCGGTCTCAGATTCAGATGACTCAGAAGCTGGCTTAGCCTCTAGCTCTAAGTCGGGATTTATCTCGGTTGGATTTAACTCTTGTTTAGGCATCACTATCCTTTAGACATCAAGATTACGGACAAACTTAGCGTGGGTCTGAATAAACTTCTTACGAGGCGGTACTTCATCACCCATCAGCATGGCAAACATTTCGTCAGCCTTGCGAGCGTCATCCTCGGTTACTTTGAGCAAGGTGCGAATGGCTGGGTTCATCGTCGTATCCCAGAGCTGAACAGCGTCCATCTCACCTAAACCTTTGTAGCGTTGAATCTGAATACGCGATTTTTTAGGTGTGGTTTTAGCGCTCGTGGTAGAATCTTCTGTTGAAACCGGCTCTGCTTGATCGGTTGATTCATCGTCATCTGATTCTTCATCAGCTGCTTCCTCGTTATTTTGCTTGAGGATTTCGGGACCAACGCCGAGTTTTTTAAGAATTTCGTCACGCTGCTGATCGTTAAAGGCCGAAAACTTCTCTTTACCGTAGGTAATTACAAACAACGGCGGTTGAGCGATGTAGATATGTCCTTCACGAATTAGCTCAGGAAAATGTCGATAGATGAGGGTTAAGAGTAAAGTTCGAATATGCGAACCATCGACATCGGCGTCGGTCATCAGGATGATGCGATGATAACGGAGCTTAGCCATATTTTTTTGTTCACCGATGCCAACACCAAAGGCAACGATTAGGTGTTTAATCGATTCAGAGGTTAACATACGGTCTAAACGCGCCCGTTCCACATTAAGAACCTTACCTTTGAGCGGCAAGACAGCTTGAAACTTACGATCACGACCCTGTTTGGCCGTACCGCCGGCCGAGTCACCCTCGACAATATAAAGCTCAGATTTGGCAGGATCGCGTTCAGAACAGTCGGCCAGCTTGCCGGGGAGAGTCATCCCTTCGAGGGCACCCTTACGAATGACCGTTTCGCGCGCCGCTTTAGCAGCTAGTCTAGCGCGTAAAGAGAGCAGCGATTTTTCGATAACCTTGCGGGCCTCACCAGGATTCTCTTCTAGATAGATAGTTAGGCTCTCAGCTACTGCCGATTCAACAAACGATCGATTCTCTGGATGACCCAGTTTACCCTTGGTTTGACCTTCGAACTGCGGTTCGGTTAATTTGACCGAGACAACAGCCACCAGGCCTTCGCGGACATCTTCGCCGGTTAGGCCACCGTCGTTGTCTTTGATCAGGTTATTCTTTTTGGCGTAATCGTTAATAACCCTTGTCAAAGCCGTGCGGAAGCCGGTCAGATGAGTGCCGCCCTCGACGGTATATTCAGTATTAGCAAAGGTATAAACATGCTCGTTAAAATCATCGGCATAGGCCACGGCCACTTCGACACTTTGGAGTTCGCCGTTTTTCTCGAGGTAAAAGGGCGGATCGTTATAGATCTGACGACCCTTGGCTAAATGCCTGACATAGGCGGCGATGCCGCCATCGAAATGAAAGGTATAGGTCTCGCCCCATACCGTCTGATAGCCTTGACCGATCGGGTCGGTCTCGCCAGTCTGATTTTGGAGATCGTTAATGATGATACGGATGCCCTTATTAAGGTAGGCTTTTTGACGGATTCGATCGCGAATAATTTTAGAGTTGTATCTAATCTCGGGGAATATTGCCGAATCGGCTTCGAAGATAATATAGGTGCCCTGGAACTTGGCCTTGCCAATAACCTTGGCGTCGGCCTGTGGGCGACCCTGTTCAAACTCTTGCATATAGATCTGGCCATCGCGATAAACCTCGGCCCGTAAATAGGTCGAGAGAGCGTTAACCACCGACACGCCTACACCGTGTAGACCGCCTGATACCTTGTAGCCACCGCCGCCAAACTTGCCGCCAGCGTGCAGAACGGTTAAAACGGTTTCGAGAGCAGACTTACCGGTTTGTGGATGTTTATCAACCGGGATGCCTCGACCATTATCGAGGACAGAGATGCGATGATTAGGGTGGAGGCCAACGACTATTTCGGTAGCGTGACCGGCCATCGCTTCGTCGATTGAGTTATCGAGGACTTCCCAGATTAAATGGTGAAGACCCTCGAGACCCGTACCGCCGATATACATACCCGGGCGTTTACGGACCGGATCAAGCCCTTCGAGAACGGTAATATTGGCAGCACTATACTGGGAATTTTCGGGCATAATTAAACCTTTCGATCAAAGCTCGCTTAACTAGATTATACTATATTCTTGGTTTAATTGCGAATGATTCGGTCGTTACTAAGTTTAGCTTGATAGAGTATCTGATTATCTAAAGCAACTGTCAAATCGAACGGACGGCTGCCGGATTGACGCTCGGTTTGTAACCGATAGTCTCGTTCGTTGACCTGTCGGCCTAAACCGATCTCGAGGTTAACAGTGCTACTAGTTTTTGGTTCGGTGATCAGCCAAAAGCCGAGCGCTTGATAGCCGGACTCATGTCCTTGGTCGATCCGCCTCATTAGATCCTGACCGTTCTGATTGGCCGAGATAAGACGCGAGCCAAGTGGCAATAGATAGCGGATATACTCTTTATTAATTCCCGAAGGAAAGGCACCGTCACCCTGGTGTTCAAAGGTTAGGCTAACCCTAGCCAGAGTCTCGGTAGCCGATGATTTATTACTCAGCTCATAACGGACAATCGGCTGGATATCCAGTGAGCTCTTGTTACCACCATGGGCGCTACGAATCATCGCCAAGAAATCGGTTTTACTGTCCGGCTTTGGCAGGGTAGAGTCAAAATTCGCTTTGACCAGAGCTTGATTAGTCTCGTTAGACGAGCTATAAATTTGCAGGTCCTTGCGTTCAATCGCCTGCTTTAAGAGTTGATACTGCGTCTGACGATTTAAAACGGTGGCCTTGGCCAATACCTGTGGAATTAGTTCTGCCAAGACCGTCTTGGGTTGATTGAGTGTCTTATTACTCTCGGATTTAAAATAATCAACCTCAACTAAACGCTGAATAATTGGGAAGAAGTTCTCGCTGGTTAACGCCTCGGTCTCGCCAGTTAATTGTAGTGGGCCGATTAACTTTAGGAGCTCGACAAACCCGCTTAAGTTAAAGGCGATCACTCCATCTAGTTCTGTTTTGTTGTTTAAAGCCTCTAGAATCTCGTTTTTGACTGGAGCGTTGGTGCGTGTCAGTTGATCCTGCCAATACCAAGCAACAGTCTTGGCGCTGACCTGAAAATCAGCGGCAAAGTTACTATCGTGCATGGCCAAACCCTTGCCATTAAGGATCGGAACCAACGGCTTAGGTGGGTTTCGATAGATAGTTTGGCTGTAAGCGTTATCGAGATGATAGATATTTTTCTCGAAATACGGAATCGAGAGCTGACCGTCTTTGATATCTACGATCGCATACGAACCGATAAAGCCACCGCTACCACGAATCTCAGCATTATTTTGGAGTAACAGTAGATAGCGACCAGATTTAACAATATCAAGTAGTTCGAGCTGGGCGCCAAAGGATTGAACCTTGGGGGCGACTATCGGTAGTCCAAAGAGAAAGATCAATAAGGCGACTACGACAAACGGTCGTTGCCAATGATTGACCTGTCGTCGCCAGGCTCTCTGCCAGCCCGAGTGATTAGCCAGGGCATCGACCGGCTGATGATGATTCGGTCTGATCGACGTTAAGCCATCAACCAGTCTTGGTTGAGTTTGCCTATTCATAGGCTAATTATAGCACTAATCTAAGCGCGTTGCTTCTTTTGACCGAGAGCGATGGCCAGGCTCAGACCAACGATTAGTCCGGCCAAGGTGGCGATAGCCACGGTCAGAGGATAATCTGTTTTAACCTTGGAGACTACCGGAGTATCGGCCAGTAGATTAAAGTAGTTGTCACTATTGTCATTCTGCTGCGATTCGGCAGTTTTACGATTCATTGTCGTCACCACGGCCTTGATTAATCTGGCCGCCCGCTCTGGATCTTCGTCAGTCACGTTAACTACTAGGGTAACCTGGGGCAAGCGTCGAGGCTTAAAGATCTTGGCTAGCTTTTTAAGCGAGAGATTTGGGACCGGTAATTCGGCCGTTTGAAAGATCTCTTGAGCCGTACCAGGCGAGGCTAACCAAGCAGCTAGCGTATCGGCATAAAGCGAGCTAGCCTGAAGCGAGTAGTATTTATCGAATTGGAAATTACAGTC
>CAZQGJ010000047.1:0-4670 GCA_964592905.1 uncultured Candidatus Saccharibacteria bacterium
GATCGAGATCTTGATAGTCGCTGGTCAGGAGTGCAGCCATAAAGGCGGCCGGATAGTGGGCTTTGAGGTAAGCCGTTTGAAAGGCGATCATGGCGTAACAGGCGGCGTGGCTCTTATTAAAGCCATAAGCGGCAAAATCCTCAAACTTTTGAAAGATTCGAGTCGCGGTCGCCCGATCGATATTCGAAGCCTCGGCGCAACCAGCGATAAACTTTACCTTGACCTCGGCCATCAGTTTGGCGATTTTCTTACCCATCGCTTTGCGCAAGGTATCGGCCTCGCCACCAGTAAAGCCGGCCAGATCCTTAGAGGCTTGCATGACTTGCTCTTGATAAACCGGGATACCGTAGGTCTCTTTGAAACTACTTTCCAGCTTGGGGTGATCGTACTCGATCTTTTCCCGGCCGTGTTTGCGAGCGATGTAGCTCGGGATAAACTGCATCGGACCTGGTCGATAGAGGCTCACCATCGCCACGATATCGCCAAAGACCGAGGGCTTAAGCTCGCGAATATAGCGTTTCATCCCCTCGGACTCAAGCTGAAAGACGCCGGTCGTGTCGCCAGCCGACAGGAGTGAGTAGGTTTTCTCATCGTTGAGGGGCAGATTGTGGATATCTACTTTAACGCCGTAAACTTTTTCGATCAAACGGGTGGCATTACGCATCACGGTTAGGTTAGAGAGGCCTAGAAAGTCCATCTTGAGCAGGCCAATATCTTCGATCGGTTTCATCGAGTACTGCGTGACCTGGCCCACATCGCCTTTTTGGGCCGCTTGAACCGGACAGTATTCGGTTAGCGGTCGCGGAGTGATAACGATGGCGCAAGCGTGTTGGCTGGCGTGTCTGACGGTGCCTTCGAGCTGGACCGAGAGATCGATTAACCGTTTAATCGCCGGCTCTTGGTCGTAGCGTTGCTGCAGCTCAGGCACCATGGTCAGAGCTGACTTGAGTGGAATGTGGCGGCCTTGTACCGGAGGCGGAATTAGCTTAGCTACTACATCGACCTCGCCATAGGTCATGCCTAGGGCTCGGCCAACATCTCGGACGGCAGCCCGAGACATCATCGTGCCAAAGGTGATAATACCGGCAACGTGATCATCGCCGTATTTCTCCTTAACGTATTGGATTACCTCGCCCCGCCTATCGTCGGCAAAATCCATGTCGATATCCGGCATGCTGATACGATCGGGGTTAAGGAAGCGTTCGAATAAGAAGCCGTAGCTAATCGGATCGAGGTCAGTAATCTTGAGAATATAGGCGACGATCGAACCGGCCGCCGAGCCGCGCCCAGGTCCAACATAGATGCCGGCATCCTTGGCCCAGTTGACGAAATCTTGAACGATCAGGAAATAGCTGGCAAACCCCATCCGTTGAATGGTGGCCAGCTCAAAGGCTAATTGTTGACGCGCTTTTTCCTGAAGTTCGGGATTTTCTTGACGGTAGCGATAGTCAAACTTCTCTAAACAGAGCTTCTCAAGATACTGATTGTCGTTTAAGCCATCGGGGACTTGATACTGCGGTAAGAGATTATCCCCTAGCTTTAGCTCTAACTGACAGCGTTCGGCGATTTTAACCGTATTGCTCAAGGCCTCTGGGGTCTCGGCAAACTTTTCCGCAAAAAATTCAGGTGATTCCATGTGAAGATCGATCTCGGCCAAGGTCATTCGGTCTTGTTGATCGAGCTGGGCTCCGGTGTTGACCGCCAACAGTACCTCGTGGGCCTCTTTTTCTTCGTGAAAAGTGTAGTGAATATCGCCGGTTGCCACTAAACCGAGATCGAACTGGCGAGCTAGTCGAATCAACAGCGGATTGGCTTTGATCTGATCGGCCATCTTGGGGTGATGCTGAAGCTCGATGAAAAAGTTATTTTTGCCGAAAATATCGATAAACTTAGCTACCAATTGTTCGGCCTTGGGATAATCATCTTGTAATAAAGCCTGAGGAATCATGCCGCCTAGACAGGATGAAGTAGCGATAATCCCCTTGGCATGTTCGGCCAGGAACTCGAGATCGATGCGGGGCTTGTAGTACATCCCCTCGAGGTGGGCCTTAGAAACGATCTTTAAGAGGTTTTGATAGCCCTCAAGCGTTTCGGCCAATAGAATCTGATGATAATAGACTGAATCTATCTTGGGCGTCTTGTCGGTTAGTTTGCGAGGTGCCAGATAGGCCTCGACCCCAAGAATTGGCTTCAGGCCGGCCTTTTTAGCCTTTTGGTAGAACTCGATTGCTCCATACATCACGCCATGGTCGGTCAAGGCCAGGGCGGTCATATTCAGCTCTTTGGCGCGATCGATGAGCTGATCAACCTTGGCTAGGCCGTCAAGGAGCGAGTAGTGACTATGAGTGTGAAGATGAACGAACTCGGGCATAGTTAATTGATTGTAGCAGGTCCGCCCTTGGGTCGAATAGCGGACTGAAAAGTGGACTGTGAAATAGTGTTGACAGCGGCGGAATTATTGGCTATATTACTCCTGTAGCTTCAAATCAGCTCTAATTTTATATTGTAAAAAGCGTACCAAAGGAATTTCATGGCACATACCAAGGCAAAAGGCACCTCGAAGAACGGTCGCGACTCTAATGCTAAACGGCTCGGAGTTAAGATTTTTGGTGGCGCCAAAGTAGAGCCCGGACAGATCATCATCCGTCAGCGTGGCACTAAGTGGCACCCTGGCTTTGGTGTAGCCCGCGGTGGTGATGACACTCTCTTCGCGACCCTGGGTGGCCTAGTTGAATTCCTCTCGATGCGTCCCCTCGCCTTTACTGGTAATCGTTCAAACCGACGCGTTGTTCGAGTCGCGCCAATCGCTTCGACTCCTGCCTCAACCACTCAAGCCACTAGCCAAACCGCTAAGAACTGAGACATATAATGAATATCCTAGCTCAAATCACTCGTCCTCATCTCAAGCAGCAGCCGGCACAGTTGCGAACTGGCGATACTGTTCGAGTCCATCAGCGCATCCGTGATATCGACTCCAAGGGCAAAGAGCGTGAGCGCACCCAGATCTTCGAAGGGATCGTCATCGCCACTAATAACGGTAGCGGTATCGAAGGCACCTTTACCGTGCGCAAGATTGCGGCCGGTAGTATCGGTGTCGAACGGGTTTATCCGTTGCACTCACCGATGATTATTAAGATCGAAGTCGTTAAAACCGCCCGTGTTCGTCAGAGTAAACTCTACTATCTGCGCGATCTCCGTTCGAGCGCGATGCGCTTGCGCAAAGAGGTACGAGTCGGCACTACTTATCAAGAGCCAACTGCGGTTGAGGCTCCTGTAGCCGAAACGACTCCAGAGCCAGAGACAGCCGAGACAGAGACCGCGACAGACACACCCTCCGTCGAAGCTGAATAAGCTCAACATTTAAATCGATGACTAATCAAGAATTGGGTCAGCAGGGCGAGGCGCTAGCGGCCCAATTTTTGTTGTCTCGAGGTTATCAGCTATTGGCTCAGAACTGGCGACAACCGCCGGCCGAGGCGGACCTGGTCCTCTTCGATCGATCCACTAATCAGTTGATTATCGTCGAGGTTAAATCGAGCCGTCGAGGTCTCGATCTACTCGATCCCGCCGATGGTGACGAGGCTCTGTTGCGCCGCTTGACGGTGCAGAAGTGGCGACAGCTTAATCATAGTGGCAGGCAGGCTCTCGTTAAGTGGCAACAGGTAAGATATCGGCTAGATTTAGTCACCGTTGAGCTGTCTTTAGATCAATCACCGGTGATTAAACACTATCCCGATTGCTCGACTTTCTTTCAGGCTTAAATATGTTACAATCAGAGTAATGAATCAAAGTTCACCAGTTCGGGTGCGTTTTGCCCCCTCACCTACCGGGACATTGCATATCGGTTCGGTTCGAACCGCTCTCTTTAACTATCTCTTTGCTAAGAAGCATCAGGGTCAGTTCGTGCTCCGTATCGAAGATACCGATCGGACTCGCTCAACCCGTGAATCTGAAGCCGAGATTATGGCTGGTTTGCGTTGGGTTGGTCTCGATTGGGACTGTGGTCCGATCGATAGTGACAGTACCGAAGTCCTGGGTGAGCTTGGCCCGTATCGCCAAACCGAGAGATTGGCCATCTATCAGCGCTATATTAAGCAGATGCTCAAAACTGGCGCTGCCTACGAGCGCAATGGGGCCATTTGGCTACGTATTCCCGAGGCCCGTCGAAGCGACCCCCAGGATCGCATCCGGTTTTACGATTTAATCCGTGGCGAGGTCTCAGTACCAACTGAAACGATCGAGGACTTCGTCATCGTGAAATCCGACGGTATTCCCCTCTTTTTACTAACTAATGTCATCGATGATCACGAGATGGGCATCACCCATGTTATTCGTGGCGAGGATCATATCTCGAACACTCATAAACAGATCCTGATTGCCGAAACTCTCGGTCTCAATTCGGCCAAATACGCTCACATTCCTTTGATCCTAAATCCAGATCGCTCCAAGATGAGCAAGCGTGTCGGCTCGACCGCTACTTTAGAGTTCAAGCAACAGGGCTATCTGCCGGCGGCCATTATTAACTTTTTAGCTTTCTTGGGTTGGTCACCCGGCACTGATCGCGAGATCTTTACCCTGGACGAGCTAGCCGAGGCCTTTTCCATAGAACGAGTCGGCAAGAGCGCCGCTGTCTTTAACGTTGACCGGCTAGATTATCTAAACGCCTATTA
>CAZQGJ010000048.1:0-4473 GCA_964592905.1 uncultured Candidatus Saccharibacteria bacterium
ACGCTCCCTTATAATTTTCTTGACGATACCAAGACTTATTTCAAGTAATCGCGCAAACGATCGGCCTGGTCGTGTTTCTTGAGGCGCTGCAAGGCCTTGGCCTCGATCTGACGAATGCGTTCTCGGGTGACGCCAAACTCTTTACCAACCTCTTCGAGGGTGCGGGTGCGGCCATCTTCGAGACCGAATCGCATCTTTAGAATCTTCTGCTCACGCGGATTTAAGGAATCGAGAAACTCACTGACATGATCGCGCAGAAGCTGCATGACCGCGTTTTCTTGTGGCGAGAGCGAGACTTTGTCCTCGAGGAAGTCGCCTAGACGAGAATCTTCTTCTTCGCCAACCGGAGCTTCGAGCGAGACGACCTCTTGGGAGATCTTCATAATATGTTCGACTTTGTCGAGGGTGAGGCCCATCTCGGCAGCGATCTCTTCGGGTAACGGCTCTCGGCCGAGATCTTGAACAAGTTGTCGCTGAATCCGGACCAGCTTATTAATCGTCTCGACCATATGGACCGGGATACGAATGGTGCGGGCCTGATCGGCGATGGCCCGGGTGATGGCCTGACGGATCCACCAGGTAGCGTAAGTCGAGAATTTAAAGCCTTTTTGATAGTCAAACTTTTCTACCGCTCGTAATAAACCGAGGCTGCCCTCTTGAATTAAGTCTAACAAAGTCAAACCACGGCCAATGTATTTTTTGGCAATACTAACAACTAAACGCAGGTTGGCTTCGGTCATCTTTTTCTTGGCCGAGATATCACCCTGTTCGATGCGTTTGGCTAGACGAACCTCTTCTTCGGCATTCAGTAGAGGAATGCGGCCGATTTCACGCAGATACATTCGAACCGAGTCATCAGAGATGTCGGTGGCTTCCATGATTTTACGGGCCATATCAGCCGGAGGAGCGTTGAGGTCAAGCAGTTTCTTTGGTTCGCGGACATCGATACCGTGGACGGCAAAGGTGTCGAAAAGAGCATCGAGAATAGGAATATCGGTTTCGACCTCGGGCCAAACCTGTAGGATCTCTTGATAAGTGACAAAACCGTGGGCTTTACCTTTAACGATTAGGCTTTTAAGGCCAACCGTAAACTCCATGGTAACAGTCGCAGCGACGTAACGGACTTTTTTAGGCATATACACTCCAGATTCAATGAGAACAAGGCCGCTAGACTAGTCGGCTTTGAGTAAATTTTGAAATTCAGCTAACAAACCTTTAACGGCTGCGATATCGCCTTGAGCTTCGGCCTGTTGGATCTTAGTCGCGTATTCGGCCTGTCTTTGCTCTTGTCGCTTAGCCCGGTAACGGGAAACTAAGAGGACAAACTCTGCCTTAGCCTCGGCCTCGGAGAGTGCGGGATAGCGCAATTTAAGTCGAAAGATTAAATCAGCTTTAGAGCCATTATAGCTTTGATTGAGTGATTTGAAAAGGTCGGGTTCCATCTGTCGTAAACCTGGATTAAGCTCCATCAAGCCATAGATAGTTTCGTTAATAGAAAGCTTCTGACTAGTTGAACGGTTATTAGTTAGTTGCGATTGCCCTGATTGCGACTGCCCTGATTGCGACTGGCTGGTTGGCGACTGTCTTGTTTGCGACTGCCCAGACTGCGACTGCCCTGGTTGAGTCGAACCTTGGCCGTAATTCTGTGCCTTGAACTGTCTAGAAGATTGATCGGCAGCTGGTTGCCGTCGTTCTAGCTCTTGGCGGAGGACGGCTTCAGCGATCTCGAGCCGACTGGCTAACCGATCCAGATAGTGAGCTCTTTCGATCATATTGGGTATCTGGCGCAGTCTTGGCAAGAGGGTTTTAGCCACCAGCTTTTTTTCATCGGCGGTTAAGTGACGGGCCACGCCATTAACTATGTAGGGGGCCAAGGCCTGATCGATCTCCCACTCGAGAGCCGGTTGCGGTGATTTAGCCAACTCGGCCCAGAGCTTAGGATCGGCCTCGACAACCTCGCCAATATCTTTATAAGGAGCTGGTAGTGGAATGACCGCCGGCGAAAGATCAAGTTCAATGGCCAGACCGATCGCCTTTTGCGTCGCTTTAGTGCCAGCTCCATCGGCATCGAAAGCAAAGATAATCTTAGCGTCATAACGGGCCAAGATGCGCAGATGATCCGAGGTTAAGGCCGTGCCCGATGAGGCCACGACATGTTCGACTCCGGCCTGATGCGAAAGGATAACATCCATCTGGCCCTCGGTGACGATAACCGACTGCTCAGCCTTGATCGCTTTACGCGCTTGGGCTAAGCCAAAGAGAGTCCGACTTTTATGAAAGAGGTGCGTTTCGCCAGTGTTCAGATATTTCGGCTCGCCCTCGCCAAGAATTCTGCCGGTAAAGGCAATCGGTTGACCGAGAGTATCGGTGATGGGAAACATTATCCTGTTAAAAAAGCGCTCGGGTCGACCGGCCTGGGTCAACTGAGTCGTAGTAAAGCCTCGATCAGTGAAGAATTTGGTTAAATTGGCCCGCGGCGGCGCATAGCCGATTTGCCACTTGGCTATGGTGTCTGGCGTAACTCGCCGTTTGGCTAGATAGCTGCGGGCGGCCGCCGCCGCGGGATGAGAGATGAGAATTTTATGAAAAAGATTGACCGCCAGCTTATTAATCTGATAGCTAATCAATTTAGGCGAAGGAGCGCTGTCTAAAGCCGATCCAGGCTCTGGGATTGTTGAACTATCCTGGTTGCCAGTCCCCTGAAGGTTAGTACTAGCTGGCTGACGGCGTTTGAACTCCTCAAATGGTAAACCGGCGCGTTCGGCTAATAACCGAAGAGCATCGACGAACTCTAGTTGCTCGATCTCTTGAATGAAAGTCACCACATCGCCAGCCTGACCGCAGCCAAAGCACTTAAAGATCTGCCTCTCTGGATTAACCATAAAGGAGCCACTTTTTTCATGATGGAAAGGGCAGAGACCCTTAAAGTTAGAGCCTGCCTTTTTTAAACTGACATAAGTCCCAACAATGTCGACAATGTCGAGTTTATTCTTGATCTCTTCAACCTGATTCATAGCCTCATTATATACTATCGTTTCAGTGTTACGCTTAAGCTTAAAAAGAATGAGGTTTCACTTATGCAGTACGACTCGATATTTGAATTATCTTTTTAGCTAACTCTGATGCTATTTCTACATAAGACATATCTTCTACGTTGAATTCAACCTTAGCCAGTGTACTTTTCAAAAATAGATTATAGAGCTTATGCTGCGTGCCTTTAAACCAAGCGATTGTTTCGTCTTCGGTTTTACCCCGTTTATATAGTTCTTCATTCCATTCCTTGCGACGATGGACTTTCGCGTCTAGCAATCTATTTCTTATGCTTTCATCAGGTATTCTTAGAAAAACAAGCAGTGGATCGTATTGCTTCATTGTCGGCTCTATCGAATTCAAATCTTCGATTGAGCCATTAGAAATAGCGAGATTTGAAAGATGAAACCTATCACAAACGATAATCGTATCGTCTGAAGAACACTTTTTATCTAGGAAGCTCCGAATAAATTCAAGACTTTTCACCGAGTTAGGATTAGAAAATATCTCTGGAGTCAAAGTTTGAGCTTCATCAAACCCAAGGCTAGAATATCCACTTGAGTTAAAATGATCGGTCAGCAGCTGCATTAAGGTAGTCTTACCGCTAGTTGACGTACCCTCGATGATGACTAGTTTGTGATTAAGCATATTCTTTATCCTTGGCGGATAGTCGTGGACGACGTTAGAACTATTATTGAGAAGGGCGGGATCTCAAAATTTTCACTATAGTATCAACAGACGGTTCGTATGCATGGGTGGTGTTAATCTCAATTGTATCACAACCCAGATCTAAAGGATTGGTAAAAAGAAGAGCATCTTTCTTTGCTCGGGTGATGGCTGTCTCGGTAGAAGCCAACGTTCTTTCGGGCGGCTCAGCTGCCTCTCGCTTCTCGAACCGTTCAACAGCGTTTGCGGCTCTACAGTGAATATTGATTATGTCGGCTATTTGAAGTAACGGCTTTATATCCGCTTCGGATTTACCCTTATAAAGGGTCGCGTCGGCTACAATACTGACGCCTGAAGTCAATAATTGGGTTAAGACAGCATAGAACAAGGGTACGCCAGTAGAAACTACCTCGATGGTTTTGTCGTGAGCTGTAAAGCGCATCCCCCAGTAAAGACTATCTCGGTTTATATGAGGTAGATAAAGTTCATCGGCTAGCTTTCGAGCTAGGGTTGTTTTGCCTGAGCCAGGTGCTCCACTGACTAAGATAAGCAATGGTTTATATTGTGCATTCATAATGGTTGTTTCCAATTCTTGGCGGAGAGTCAGAATCTAAGGAATTCCCCGGGGCGCTGCGCCCGCTCGCGCCCGTTCGAATCCCTTTTCAAATATTCACCAGAGCTACTTTCCGCATTGAACATGCGGCAACCAGCTCTGGCGGTGTTTTTTTGATCGATGTTCGAACTTTTTTTGAGGAAAATCCTGAAAACTAATTTGGA
>CAZQGJ010000049.1:0-3368 GCA_964592905.1 uncultured Candidatus Saccharibacteria bacterium
AGAAAGAGCAGCTTAATCTGTTTTTCGCGCTGGTTATCAGGTTTAAGTTGACGACTGGACTTAATTAGAACGGTTGGGCTTGGCTTGACCTTATTAGCCCCTAGCGCCGACGAACTAGAGCTAGCTTTGGGCTTCGCTTTGGACTTAGCCTTAGCGCTCGGACTTGGGCTCGGACGTTTTGAAGGTTTGACAGTCGGCCTCTGAGTTTCTAGTGGATCTAATGAATCTAAGCTTGCTTCAGGCTGAGTTTTGACGGAAGCGGATTTGGTCGACATAGTTTCGTTAACCGATCGAGTCGGATTCTTAGAGCTAGTTGACTTGGCGACGGGCGAAGAGGACTCAATTGGGGATATTGAGGGCTGACTGGATTGAGTTCTCTCTGGGTCTGGGGAGGGCTCTAGCCTCGCTGACTCTGGAATTGATCGATATCCGTCTTCGGTTAACTGATACCATCCAGAATACTTGGGCGTAAAAGTAACCGGCCTCTTTTGTTCTGACCAGAGATCGGCCAAAGTCTGTTTAGCCTGTAAACCAGGTCGCAACAAGGCCAGCTCAAAGCTTCGGTTGGGTAGAGTTAAGCGCTGCAACTGAATCTCTATTTCCTGTCCGGGCTCAATCAGTTGATGTGGTAAACGTTCTAGTTTATCTTCGATACGTATATAGTAGTCGGCCAGCCGTAGCGGCTCTGGAGCCTTAGAGACTATCTTGATTCTCTCTTGCTCGCTATCGACCCCAGGCGGATCGATTAAAAGTTCTGATAGCTTGAGCTCTGCACCGCGGTTAACTGTTTGTCCCCAATCTAACCGATCCAAAAACGGTAGGTAACGCCAACTCTCGGTCGTCCAGAGTAGTGGATAGCCCTGCTCGCTCCAGTCGGCATTTTGCCATTCCAATGACCAATCAAGGCGTTCAGGACTCAGTCGACTCAGCTCTATTCGGTTTAGACTATTCAGTTGATTACTTAAGGCTAGATTCGTTCTGAGCCAACATCGGCTCTCGCTTGATGGCTCTTCGTCTTCTATCGTGCTGGCCTGATCAAAATTATCGACCACCAGCCAACGTTGCGTTTGGCCGGCGTAACAAGGAGCAGACAACCGATCGTCAGTGAATAGTTTCTGGGACTTGCCATTAATAGTAATTCGCCAAGCTGTAGCCTCAAAATCGATAATCGGTTGGCTCCATAAGATACTCAGCCATTCATGGTCAGTATCGCTCCCAACTGGATTCACCTGAAGAGTCACTGACTGCAAAGACAGATCTGCTGCCTGGGCAGATAGCGGCGACAGGCACAAAAACAAGGCAATAACGAACTGTATCAACATGCCTTAAGGATAAGGCAACCAAGATTAAAATAATCTAAATTTTTAGCTCTCTGGTGAGTCGGGTAATTCGGGTGACTCTGTCATCAGCTCGTCGTTGAGAATCATCTTGATCTTACCGGTCGGATTACGCGCTTCAACTGCTAGACCGTCTCGACCTTGCTCGGATAGATCGATTATCATACTCGAGATTTCATTCGGATGCTTAACCTGTTCAAACAGAAAGTTATTGGCCGTACCGGCAGTCTGAATTAAAACATCACCGTAATCCAGTAGTGTCGGGAAAAAACCTTTGGTATTGGCCTTAACATCCTGGAGATCCTCGAGCGATAACGAGGCAACAGATCGATTAAACAGTCGATATTGATCGATATCAACAATCCGTCGATCGGTAACGATGTAGACATCAAAATAGAAGTCAAAGAACTCAATCAGGGCGAAAAGCAACATGAATAAAGTGAAGGCGCTCGACAGAAGAATAAGATTATTATTGGAAAAGTTATTATTAATCGAGCTGATGATATAAAACAGGCTTGAACCTAAGACGATCATCGCCAAGATTAGAAAGGCCGTTGGCAAAAAAGCAAAGAAATAGCGCCGAGTATAGACAAAGATCCGTTCATCGGTCTCTTGTCCAGGAAATTTTATTCCGGCTGAATCGTGCGCCATACTTCTCCTTAGAAACCCTGGCCGCTGGCTAGACCATTAAATAAGGTCGGCCAGTCATAGAGACTAGTCGTCGCAATCAGGATCAAAACAATCAGTCCATAATAAATAACCAAGACTAGTAATGAGATATCGTTGGCATCACGATAGCGTAGGATATGATAGGTGACAATCGCCGAACCAAGTCCAATAAAAAAGAGGGCGATTAGATAGACGCCTAAAGCGATCACTTGAACGCTCCGACTTGATTAAAATGCGCCACACCGTGAGCGGTAATCTTGCGCCCCTTGGCAGTCCGCTCGACTAAACCAAGCTGCATCAGGTAAGGCTCAACGACTGACTCTAGGGTTTCGCGTTCCTCGCCGACACTCGCTGCTAGCGTCTCGATACCAACCGGTCCACCGTGGTAAAAATTAATGATGACCTCAAGGAATTGGCGATCTAAGCGATCTAAACCTTGACTGTCGATAGAGAGAAGCTGCATCGCCGACTCGACGATCGGTTCGACGATGATACCGTCACCCTCGACGATGGCAAAGTCTCTGACTCGACGTAAGAGACGGTTGGCCAAACGCGGCGTTCGACGGGAACGACCGGCCAACAGCTCGACTGCTCTGGGTTCAATCTCGATTTCAAGCAGAGCCGCCGACCGAACCAAGATCTGAGCGATCTCATCTGGTTGATAATACTCAAGTTGAAAGACAGCTCCAAAACGATCACGTAGCGGCGCCGATAACAGACTCAATCTGGTAGTGGCACCAATCAGACAAAACTTAGGCAACTCAATTCTGACCGATTTGGCAGCTGGTCCCTGTCCGATCACGATATCCAGGCAAAAATCTTCCATCGCTGTATAGAGAATCTCTTCGACGGCTGGTGGTAAGCGATGAATCTCGTCGATAAAGAGAACATCGCCCTCTGTTAAGCTGGTCAAGATCGAGGCCAGGTCACTGACCTTGGATAAAGAGGGTCCAGCGGTTGGCTTAAAGTTAACGCCGGCTTCGTAGGCGACAATCGAGGCTAAAGTCGTCTTACCCAGGCCCGGCGGACCATAGAATAGCAGGTGATCGATCTGGCTCTGACGCTGTCTGGCCGAAGAGAGAATAATCCTGAGGTTGCGCGTTAGATTAGCTTGGCCGATATATTCGCTCAATTTTTTTGGTCGAAGCGAACGATCGAAAGGCTGATCTTCGGCCTGACTAGTTGGGTCGAGAGTTAGCTCTGGATTGATCATGGCAGATACCGTAAGGGATCGTCGGGACCCTCGCCATCACGCACCTCGAAGTGAAGATGAGGACCAGTTGACCAACCAGCGCCGGGCATTCCGATACCACCGCCACGATAGCCAATGACCTGTCCGCGCTTGACTGCTTCGCCTGGGGC
>CAZQGJ010000049.1:3378-3976 GCA_964592905.1 uncultured Candidatus Saccharibacteria bacterium
CAACCAACATCTCCATTAAATGGCCATAGCGAGTTATTAGACCGCCCGTGTGGGTTAGATCGATATAGTTGCCGTACCCATAAGACTTATCAACCGTTGACGAAAAATCAGAACAACACATCTTGGTGGCAACGCTAACGGTACCGTCGGCCACGGCCACGACTGAGTCACCGGCAGCGCCCGCTATATCTAGACCGGTATGAAAGCTTTGAAAGGGAGTGCGACCGCCAAAATAAGTGGTAATCAGGCCATCTAACGGCCAAATCATGCCATAGCTAGATGGATTAGTTGATCTAGAGGCGGTAGCGGTTGAGCGCTGGCTCAGCTTGCGACGCAGGGCGGCCTCTTCGCCAGTGACCTTGGCAAACTGTTGCTTTAGTTCCTCGCTAGCCTGTTTAGCCGCATCCGCAGCCGATAAGGCTCGTTTCTTTTCTTCGGCCTTGCCACTTTCGAGAACCTTTTTTTGATCCTTTTGATTAGCATAAGCTCGTTCGAGGGCGATCAGTTCGTTCTTATGAGCCTGGAGTTTTTGCCGTTGCTCTTCGAGAGTATTCTTGTAATCAACTAGCTCTACGCGACGATCCTCAAGCTCAGCCGC
>CAZQGJ010000050.1:0-3965 GCA_964592905.1 uncultured Candidatus Saccharibacteria bacterium
GATTCAGTGTCTGGTTGATCTCCAAGGCGATGACCTTTCTACGGCTTCGGCCGTTCCAAAGGCGGCTCATCGAGGCAGCCTATGGCCTACTTGACGGAAAGGTGCCACTCAAAAGCGATCGACTAACAGTCGCAAGTATGGCCATTGAAGGAGGGCGATACCGCAAAGTGCAGACGGAGCTTGCTCGCGCTTACACGTGCTTACGTGAAGTCTGTATATTGATCGCCTCGAATCCTCAAGAGTTCATACCCGGTGAGACGGACCCCCGACTGGTGCCGTTAGCTGTCTTGCCTTTGAATGGTCGGCTCTTGAGTGCGCTCAAGAGAAGTATTCGACCCCAGAGAAACGATCGACTGCTAACCTTGGCAGATCTACTGGCGCTGGAGCTGGACACACCTAAGGGTGTCGATAATCTGCTCTCTCTTTCCGGCATTGGACCAGTTAGTCTCTCTGAGATCAACGGCGCTTTGCTGTCGGTTGGAGAGGCCCCGTTGGCTGGTTTCGAAAGTCGGAAAAAGTAACTTGAAAGGGCCCGCTGCGTAGCAGCGGGCCCTTAACTTTTGACCTAGTTGGTTCTCAGGCAGTTTCTAGTTCGAGTAAACCAGCCTCCCCTTCTTGTTAGACAGTAAGTTGCTTACTCTTTTTTGGCGGTAATATTAACCATCCAACCGATGCCGAACTTGTCAGTCAACATACCGAACATATCGCCCCAAGGTGCCTTTTCCATCGGGACGGTCACGGTGCCGCCATCAGCTAATTTCTCCCAATAAGCGGTCAGCTCGTCTTGATCGTGACCACTCAAAGAGATGGCAATATTATTGCCTTGTTTGGTGTGCATCTCGGCGGTAGTGTCGGCGGCCATCAGGGTAATGCCGTTGTCGGCGACTAACATGGCGTGCATCAGTTTGTCGGCATCGGCCTCGTCATGAGGCATACCACCCTCTTTAAAAGTGGTCATGGTTAGTTCGCCACCAAAAACCGTCTCGTAATATTTCATCGCTTCTTGAGCTTTGCCATCAAAGCTAAGATATGGATTGAGTTTGCTAGGCATAGTCGACTCCTGTTCGTTAATAATTGATGCGTTCAGTTCCGACTATACCATTAGACTAGCTATTGAGAACAGGTTGGCTGAGCTTTTTTGTCTTGTATCAAGAGGCTACTAGCGCTTTGAGGTAGTTGATTTAAGATTTCCGGCGGCGTCAGATTATCTTTCGTTCCCCTGATAGTGACTAAATATGAGCCGAGTAAACGATTGGCCTTTTTGCCCTAACAGATTGATTGGACGAGGAACATTTAAGCAGTAGTGATTTACACTAATTGATCGACAGTAATGTAAATCTTAATTGATAAACGGTAACTTTTTCTGGCGGAGAGGGTGGGATTTGGGCTTCGCCCCGGGGCGCTGCGCTCACTCGCGCCCGTTCAAACCCCTTTCGACTACCTCGCCAAGTTACTTCCCACCTCTGACGAGGCGGAAACTAACTTGGCGGAGAGGGTGGGATTTGAACCCACGAAGAGCTTGCGCCCTTAGCGGTTTTCGAAACCGCCGCACTAGGCCACTATGCGACCTCTCCAGTATCGCCAATATAACAGGTTAGCGGCCAGTTTTCAATTCAATCAGCCACATCGATCCGCTACACCGCTCCCACGCCTCGATCCACACACCTAGCGGCCTTCGACAAAGCTCGGGTTGCCCTCGAGGGTTAAATTAACCCCCGACTGACCATCGATCAGCTGAGTGCCGTTACCCTCGTTCAAACCATAGCTAGCTATGAGGCCGCTGGGGACTCGCTGGCCAGCGAATAGGGTAGCGATCTCGCTATCACTCAAAGCGCGGTCGTAAAACCAGACATCGTCGATCGCGCCATCGAAGTAGGCGTTATTACTCGAGGCGCCAATCGTTCGGCCATAGGGGTCATAAGAGGGGACGATGGCCTGAGCTCGGCTAGCCACCAAGACGCCATCGCGGTAATACTTTAAAGTTGTGCCGTCGTAACTGCCGGCCACAAAGCTCCAACTACCTATCGGCAGGCTGCTACCAATAAAGCCGGCGGTGTAGTCCCGAAAGCTAAAACCAAACTGACCGATACCGGCGTGGTAAAACAGCGTGGCGCCGCCTAAAAAACCGCCGGTTTGAGCTACGGTGCCGTAAGGTGCCAGGCTATTCGGCCTAATCCAAGCCGCCATCGTAATCGTGGCCGGGGTCAAGGTGGCACTATCAAAGGCGCGGTCGCCTGAGCCGTCAAAATTGACCGCCCCGTTAACTGGCCCTTGGCTAATCGCGATGCCTAGTTCAGCTCTGGGCGCCCGTAAGCTCGGTAGATCGTTAACTAATTTCACCTGGTAGCCGGTATCGCTGGCGTTACCCTGGCTTGGGTCGGTCGGCAAACTCGGCAGATAGGGTGCCAAGACGGCGGCCAGATCTAAGTCGCTGGTGCCTATCGTTCGCCAGCTACTCGTCAGTCCAGTCGGGTAGAGACTCGAGTGTTCGGTATTATAGTTAATCAGGGCGCGGTTCAGAACGCCGAGCTCTTGCTGCCTTTCACCGTTCCGGGCCTTGGCAAAAACTTCGAGTGGATTAAGGGCAAAGATGACAATCGCCAAAAGTATCACCAAGATACCGATGACAATAATTAGTTCAATTAGTGTAAACCCGCCCGGTTGGCGCCTGTTCACCCTCCCCCTCCTTAATTTATTTTTATTTAATTACCTGTCGAACGCTGACCTCGACACCGCTTTTAGTTTTGACAGATTTAGGTAGCGTCTCGCCTTTGTATTTAAAGTACCAAGCCTGTTGGGCGATAGTTAGTAGCCCAGATAGCCCCCAGTAAAAGGCCAGGGCGGCTGGCTGTTGCCTCAAGGAAATCGCAAAGATGACCGGAAAGAGGTACTGCATATTTTTGGTCATCGACTTTGTAATCCGCTCCTCGTTCGAAAGCTCGCTATCCGGTTTATTGGATTGAGGCTGCAACTTCATCGATTGTTTAACCTGTATATATGAAATGAGGCCGACTAGAATCGGTAAAACGATCGGCTCTGGTTTGGCGAGATCATAACCAAAGAAACTAGCGTGGTAGCTCGATAGTTGCGGCACAAAGCTATAGAGCAGGGCCAAGGTTTCGGTTAGCTTGGCCGGATCCAGCCCGTGGCGCATCACCGAGTTGAGGGCGATCAAGATCACTAACTGCACGAAAAGCGGCAAACAGCTAGCAAAAGGCGAGACCTTTTCGGCGTTATATAGTTCGATAGTCGCTTTATTGAGGGCGTTCTTGTCCTCGGCGTGCTTCTTTTTAATTTCATCTATTTTCGGCTGTAGAAGTTGAATTCGACGCTGATGCTCAAGGGTTTTGAGGCTCGAGGGCAAGAGGGCTAAACGGATTAAGACCGTCAAAACCACGATCGCCCAGGATAGAGAGTGTCCGGGCACAAAATAGGCCAATAGAAACAGAACGTTGACTAAAGGTTGGTAAAAGATGATCGTCAGAATATTCATGATTTCCTTATCTTAGCGCGATCGCTTGGTTCACCGCTTAGCTGGCCAATTAGTTGGCACAGGGTCAAAGCCTGACTTTTGTCCGGGGCGACAGCGGGCGATGCGTTGAATGCCTAGCCAACTACCGCGCAGTGGACCGTATCGCTCGATCGCCTCATAAGTATAGGCGGAACAGGTTGGTTGGTAAAGACAGCCAGGCCGCCGCCAGGGGCCGTGGTCGGGGGATAGGGTCAGCTGATACAGCTTGATTAAGCCGAGACAAAGCTTCTTAAACACTGCTCGAGCTCTTCGTTAAGTTTGTCCTGATACTGGGCCGTCGTCCAACCACTGGGTAACGGTAAGAGAGTCACGACCAGATCAAAGCCGCCAATATTAGGCTTTAATTGACCGGTTTTTGGTTCGGTTTGGCAGAACTGACTCTGAACCAGCTGTCTAGCCTGTCGTTTCCAGAGATTGCGTCTAGTGGCTAGGC
>CAZQGJ010000051.1:0-3635 GCA_964592905.1 uncultured Candidatus Saccharibacteria bacterium
TCGAGGCCGCCCACGACGAGATTAAACACCTCTTTGCCGAGAGCGAGCTCTTTGATTATCCTCGTCTCGATATGGAGATGGTCTACTCGCACGAAGAACGTTAAGTTGACTAATCTTTGGCCTATCCTCGGCTTGGCTGGTGTCGCCACGACCCTGATTAGTTTATTATTAACACCGTTAATTCGTCAGCTGGCCTGGCGCTATCAGATCGTTGACCAACCGTTAGCCCGTCGAGTCAACACAGAGCCTATCCCCCGCTTAGGTGGCGTGGCGGTCGTGGTTAGTTTTTGGCTCTTGATCCTCGCCCTGTCCTTACTAATGCCAGAGTGGCTCAACTTTACCACCGAGAGGCGATTCGGTTTTGACGCTAACCTCTTTGGCCTGGCTCTTGGTACTTTAGTCATCGTCACGACTGGCGTCTTAGATGATCTCTACTCGCTCAAACCTTGGCAAAAGCTTTTGGCTCAATTTATAGCTGCCGCCATCCTCCCCCTCTGCGGTGTTCGTATCGGTTGGTTGGCTCATCCACTCGGCGGACCAGATATCCAGTTGATGCCATGGCTCGATGCCGGCCTAATTATCGCTTGGCTGGTCTTATTGATCAACGTCACCAATTGGCTTGACGGACTCGACGGCTTAGTGACCGGTATCGGGATCATCGCTCTGGCTTGTCTCGGTATCTTGGCGAGTGGCGAAGCGGTGGGCCAGCTTCTGACCACCAGCCTTTTAGCCTGGGGTTTAGCCGCCAGCCTGTTGGGGTTTTTGCCCTGGAATCTCTATCCAGCCAAGATCTTTCTCGGCGACACTGGCTCGATGTTTATTGGCTACCTAATCGGCGCCTTGGCGATCTTTACCGGCGGTAAGCTCGCCACCGCAAGTTTAATTATGGCCATCCCGATTCTCGATGCCCTCTTTGTGATTGTCCGGAGGCTGATCGAAAAACGCTCACCCTGGCTAGGCGACCGAGGCCACTTGCATCATCGACTCTACGACTTAGGCCTGACTCAACGCCAAACCGTCTCGCTCTATTGGCTGATCGCCCTGTTACTCGGGATCGCCGCCCTCGCCAACCGTACTCTGGGCAAGACGCAGCTACTTTTAGCCACCGTTTTGCTGTTTAGTATGTTATGGCTCGGTTTAAGATTAACCGAGATTAGACGCTCTAAACTATTGGCTGAACTCCAACTAGACTGATTACCCGGGCATAAAAAACCCTCACCTTTGGATACCATTGGTGAGGGAAAGTACTGACAGCCGAGACTAGGCCTCGCTTGTTGCATCGCCTTCTGGCAAGCCCGGGAAGAAGACATACCAGGTTCGCGTCCCAAAGTCGACAGGATCGCGCCAATCTTCTTTGGTTCTCCAGAGAATGGACTGTGCCGTTCTGTTTTCGTCAGGACTAACAACAACCCAACCACCGGGATAGCCAAACATGAAACCAACCTTCCGAGATGGGCCCATGTCACATCGGCCAATATACCAAGAGGCGTAGCAGAGCGCTTCAAAGGCACTCTTGAAGAGATGTTCCGGAGGAGTGTCGCGATCAAGCCATTTCAAGCGGCGATGTTCACCTGATTTGACTTCGCAACGAACCACTGTTATAGCCTGACCAAGACATGGACGTTCCTCTTGCGACCTACCCGCGGGAATCTCTTCGATCTGAATGCCCAACCGACCACAGAGCTCCAAAGGTGGGACCTGAAGTGCATCGGTTGGCCAAGAATAGATCTTGAAAGTGCTCCAAAACAGCGAGTCGTCAAAATCGATCCCTCGAAAAAATAGGTGCGCGAGCATCATCCTGAGTAGCCACAAAGCTCTGGCGATGTATCGTTCTGTACGCAACGTGGTGACCGCCTCAACCAGTCGAGCGACAAAATGATCACAAAACACCTCTCCAGATACCGCCAAAAGCTCTTCGTCTGTCGGCGGTGGTCCGTCGAGCTTCAATGTCTGTTGAGGTGCCTGAAAACCCTCCTGGAATCGCCGAGCCAGCTCGAGCGCCCAGTCAGATACGGTAACAGATTCTCTCTCCACTCTCGTCTCGCAGTCTGATAACAAGGTTCATGTTAGCCCGATGCTAACAAGGTATATATAGCATCAAGGACAATTTATTTCAAGCCGATGTCCTCAGCCCATTAAACCCTAGACTTGCCGTCGAGGTGGTCGGCTGGCACTGTTTTGTGACTGAGTTAACTCATTAACTGTCTCGTGCACCATTAGTGGATCCTCGATATAGACCAGACGGATCGGGTCAGTCAGACCAATGATCACCAGATAAAGGGTGCCAAAGTTCATAAAGTTACCAAAGAGCCCGCTAATCTCGGACGAGACTGACTGAATCTTTTCTAGGCCATAATCATCGATCCGTTTATTAAATAGCGACTGCTGTCTGACGCTAATCAAGCGCTGATCGGTAATTAGATAATGACTATTCCACCACAAAAACCAATTATATAGTAGATGGAGCAATAATAGAGCGCTTAAGGCGGTCAAGGCGATCATGGCCGGCCTAGAAAACTGCCAGATCATAATCACGCCGGTCATCAAGGCGATGATAACGACACCGATTAAACCGGCCTTGAGCAGAGCCAAGGGATGCTGATGAAGAAAGAGTACCACCGACTCATTCGGTCGTTGGCCTCGAAAAGAAAAATTATCTGGCTGCTTAGATGACATCTGGCTCTTTCGCTTTTTCGATCTGCTGACTCAAAGCTCTGAGCCAAGTCAGCAGTTCTTGGGTAAAGGTGGCGAGGCTAAACTGATCCTGATCTGTTTCAAACCAATCCGGCTTGGCGTAAGGCAACTCAGCAAAGCGTTCGATCCATTGCCTTTCGACGCCTAGGGCTAAGGCGTAGGGTAGCCAATACTCCAGCGTGGCATTGGCCTGAGCTGGTGCTCCAATAGGCTGTTTTTGACTAAGTAGGTCGCGGCGATTTTGCCAAGCTGTTCTGGTCACTACTCCCTGATCGGTCAGCAAGGGAATACGCGGCGCGACCAGGAGAATGATCAAACCGAGTCCGATCGTGGCGGCTAGGGGCAAGAGTAGACCGCTTGGTTTAAGCTCAACCATAATCGCCCAGGCAAAGAGTAGTAAACCGATGACGATCAGGGCTAAGCCGATCCCCTGATGGCGACGATGCGTCAAGGCCGGATGAGCCAAAAAGAGCTTGGCTTGGCTGGCTTGGTCATAAAGCGTCAGATAGGCTAGAGCGACTTGATGTGAAAAAAGATTCTGATTAAGAGCCGCCTCGATCTGGCTTGGCGTGGCCGCGATCTGTTGTTGACTAGCAAAGATCGCCTGTAGCAAAGCCTGTTCAAAGGTCGATAGGCCGCTCAGTGCCCGGCGTTTAATGAGTTTAAACTGTCCTTCGGCTAAATTAAGGCTCAGATAACCACGCCAGAGTAAATCTAGAATGGTGGCAGCTACCTCTCGAAGAGTTATCCGACCGTGCCAGAGCAAGCCAACTACAGCCGGACTCAGTTCGGCCCGTTCTGGTAGAGTTTGGCGACGCGGTGGGGCTAAAAAGACGCCACGCACCAGCGGCCAAGCCAAGACAAAGAGCACTATCAGTCCGGTCAAGGGGAGAAGGCCGGCGACGACTAACCAGAGAGTCAGCGGCGCCGAAAGTAAATAA
>CAZQGJ010000052.1:0-3630 GCA_964592905.1 uncultured Candidatus Saccharibacteria bacterium
CAGTGGCGGCGTCAGCATTAGTTGGAGTAACCCAACCGACCTCGATCTCGATCGAATTCGCATCTATGTCGCAGAGCAATCAGGTAATCTTGGCCTACGCTACAGCCAAGAGCCCAAGGTCACGCCCGGCTCAAATAGCAACTTTACCCTTAGCGGCTTAAGTAGCGGCAAAACCTACTTTATTACTTTAAGAGCGATCGATAGCAGTAATAACGAAAATCAAAACTCTAATCAACAGGCGGTCACACCACAATAAAAAGCTCCCTGGTGCCTCCGACTGGAGGTTCAGGGAGCGATGTACCGCCTAGTGAACGATAAGCCAGAAACAGCTGGCAAACGGTTCAACCTGGCTCTTTGGATAGCTTGGGCACCGGACTGTCCGCCTAGCCAACGGATCATAGGTGATCAACTCTCCTGTTGCTTTGAGGCACTGAACGAGACAGGACCCTGGGCCATAGCAGTCGTCGATGAAGTGTTGCTTGATTCTGTTACGACTGATTTTCATCGCCGTACGCCAAGTTCCAGAGCCAAACTTGATAACACTTGACTGACGACCGACTAGCCACGCATCCAGCGCGAGGGGATGAGTCAGCGAACCGCGCGGGTAAAAGTCTGTCGCATCGTAGAGCCAAAGTCGTTTATCAGTATCCAAGTCTGTCAACTGGATTCTGTCGCAGCAACCGTCAGCACTCAGTTGCATTACTATAGGCCAGCTATAGTCGACTTGAGGCCTACTCGATGGATGTTGCAGTGGAGCCATACGAAGCATAGTCACCACCAGGACTTAGCTTGGGCATCAAGGTTGATGCTCTTTTAGTATCTACCTATGAGTCGATTCGTCAATTGGATGGGATTTTGGGACTATCTTTTAACGGTTTAACAAAGATCATCTTGCCAGCCACGGTTTGAAAGATACGGCTGACCTCACCGGCCACATCTTGACCGATCAGAGTATCGCCATTCTCGACGACCACCAAAGTGCCATCGGGTAGGTAGCCGATACCCTGCCCTGGCTCTTTACCCTTGGCCATGACGCGAACAGTCAAGGCTTCGCCGGGAATAAGCAACGGTCGCAGCGCCTCGGCGAGCACTTGAACCGAGAGCGTTTTGACGCCTTGGATTTCGGCTACGCGTGCCAGATTAGTATCGATCGTCATTAGAATGTAGCCGCGTTTGTGAGCCAACTTAACCAGTCGGGCATCGACCTTGCTCAAGTCGCCCGGCTTATCAGGTAGAATCTCAATCTGATCGGGCAGGATTACCCGTAAAGATTTGAGGACATCAAGCGCCCGGCGGCCTCTGGCCCGCCTCAAACTATCGGCTGAATCGGCTAGAGTTTGGAGTTCATGTAAAACAAACTGAGGGATAACTAATTTTTGAGTTAAAAAACCAGCCTCGGCCAACGCTTCGATGCGACCATCAACAATAATCGAACTATCAACCAGAATGCTTGGCGGCTGATGGCTAGGCGGTGTCTCGCGGAGGCGCGGCGTCAAAAATCGCTCGGCATAACGAATTAACGGCTGAGCTTGCGCCAAAAATAGATCGAGCATGGCCACAGCCACAAAGACATTGACCACAATCGGAACATACTGCCCAAAAAGCCCCGGTAAACGAGCGAAAGGTAACGACACTAAAGCACCGATCAACAGGCCAGAGAGTAAACCGAGTAAGCCAAAAAAGAAGAGCGGCGAGGAGACGTGCAATAAACGCCTGACCACGAAGAGGGCGATTAGCCCGACAGCTAAGACGATCGAAAAGATGATAAAAGTGGTTTCGTTTTGCCAACTGCTATTCATCGGAAGCCTGACTTAGGCCAGAGCCAAAGATCTGAACCAAGGCCTGACGCAACTGTTTGGCCGGCTTGAGTACCTTGAGGCCCATCCGTTCTGCCTCGGTCTGTCGAGCTACTAAACCAGATACAGAACGCAATTCCCCCGAGAGACCGATCTCGCCAAACAAGGCCAGGTCAGACGGCACCGGTTTGCCTAATTTAGCCGAGACGATAGCCACCGCCATCGGTAAATCGAGTGCCGGCTCGTTTAAGCGGAGTCCGCCAATTAGATTCAAATAGATATCGTTATCACTGAGCCTGAGTCCGGCCCGTTTTTCGAGCACTGCCACCAAGACATTCAGTCGGTTGAGATCTAAGCCCGAAGCGGCCCGTTTGGGATAACCAAAGTTAGTCTTGATAGTCAGGGCCTGAATCTCGACGAGTAGTGGTCTAGCTCCTTCGAGGGCGGCGGCGATAACGGAACCCGGCGACTCGGACTGTCGCTCGGCCAAAAAATACTTCGAGGGATTGGTCAGGTCAACCATACCGCCTTCGGTCATCTCGAAAATACCAATCTCGTCGGTGGCGCCAAAGCGATTTTTGACGCTGCGCAAGACACGATGGGGCTGCTGTCGCTCGCCCTCGAGATAGAGAACGACATCGACCAGATGTTCGAGGGTGCGCGGCCCAGCGACGGTCCCCTCTTTGGTCACATGGCCAATTAAGATTAAGGTGATGCCGAGGCGTTTAGCCAACTGCTGCAAACAGAGAGCCGACTCGCGAACCTGGACTAAGCTACCCGGTGTCGAGGGAAAATCGGGGTGATATAAGGTTTGAATCGAGTCGATAATCGCCAGATCCGGTCGTTCTTTGACTAACCAGTCGGCGATTTGGGCGGTATCGGTGGCGATCATCAGTTTGAGGTCGCTACGAATCTGACCGAGGCGCGAGGCGCGAAGCTTGATCTGTTCGGCTGATTCCTCGCCCGAGACATAAAGTGCACTGGCTTGACTCGAGGCCAGCTGAAGTAAGAGGGTAGATTTGCCGATGCCCGGTTCGCCACCCAAGAGAATGACTGACCCCGGCACTAAGCCGCCGCCGAGGGCGCGATCAAACTCGGCTAAGTTGGTCTGTCGTCTAAGATTAGTCTGTTCGCTGATCTCGGCTAGCGTAACTGGTGCTGTCTCGGCCTGACCGGGTGGCAAATTGGCGGTGCGGCCGGCTCGAGGTGAGCTAGCTACCGGTTGGCGAAAGGCTTTGAGGGTGTTCCATTCTTGGCAATGCTCACAACGACCTGACCAAGTCAGAGTTGACTCGCCGCAGTTATCGCAGACATAGGTGGTGGTGTTTTTAGCCATCGGTCATCCCTGTCAAATCTGTTTGGCTGAGCTGACTCGCCCGGACTACCAGATCGAGTCGGGTCTCGCCCCGAAAGTGATTAAGTTTGAGTTTAATCAACCAATCATACATCTGACCGATCTGCCACTGCTCTTCGTGAGGTGGATTAAAGTAAATCAGACTAAAACGCTGACCTTGATACTCAATGGCTAATCTGGCGTGCTCTTTGAGTTGACCGAGTCGTTCAACGGTGAGCAATTGGGCCGGCGATAGGACTAGCTCTGGCTCGGGATTGGCCATGCCAGTCGGCTCAAGAGCCCGCAGTCTCTGGTAGCTTTCGAGCGTCAATTCGTTCGCCTGAACTAGTAGCTCTCCTCTGATTATCTCTGTCTTTTCGGTATCGACTTGCTCTTTAATCTGATCACAGGCGATGATGATAGCTTGAGTAAAGCTCTCGAGCTGACCGGGCTCGAGGGAGAGGCCAGCGGCTCGAGCGTGTCCGCCAAATTTAATTAAAT
>CAZQGJ010000053.1:0-3627 GCA_964592905.1 uncultured Candidatus Saccharibacteria bacterium
AAGCAATTACCTACCAGCATTTTTTACGTTGAAGAGTCTGCGGATATCTGGAGAGCCGGTGAGCTTGCCAATGAAGTCTTACAAGAGTGCGGTATAGCGTTAAGAATACTAGCGAGCGATACCATCAGCGTAGAGTCAGACGCTCCTAAGCCAACCACTTCCGAAGCAGCAAAGGCTCAACTTTTGGCGCGACTCAAAGCTATCGCTTCACAATGGCTGGGTTCGGATTCGCACTCGAACGGACTATTTGAAACTATTTTTACTCAAGATTTCTTCACTCGCCTGAAGGAATATCGCGATCTTGTCCTTTCTAATAGCGGGGCTAATCAGCCGTCAAAACCTATCGCTAATCCAGAGGCATCGCCATACCGTACTAACTCACAAGGCGAATTAGTACCGCTCGAGGCGTTCGAGCCGGACGAGGAAACCCTGATGAAATTGCGCGGAGAAACAACAGTATCCACAGCAGAACCAACAAGGCAAGAGCAAGTATCTCGCAAGGATTTACGAGATTTTTGCAATAAACAGCTATTTCAGGAGCTTGGCTTCTCTGTTAAATATGATCCGATCTTTTCTCGCTATACCATCAGCACATCCGAGGGCGAGAAAAACGCCGGTAGTGTAAAATTTGTCTCGACTGGTGTGCCAGAAAATGGCCTCTTTTCCAAAGATCAAGTACCTAAGGCGATCGACAAGGCTATCGAGCCAAATAATGCTCCGGAGGTTATCTTTGCTCTCGGTATTCACTTGGCTGATAGCTCTCTCAAGACTCATCGACCAGACGCCAATCAGGTGGAATTGGCCACGAACGTGGACCGTCCTCCTTTAACATTAGCTCGTAACTATCTAGATACCAATACCGCCCGTCGAATTCTAGGTGGCGATCCTACTACCGCTACCATGAGCGAATTAATTCACTCGATCCGAGAGGCCGATGCCTGGGGAGCAGTTAAGACGAAAGCAGGTAATAATTTAGCCGTCGTTAAACTAACCTATGATAGCGATCCATATGGCATCGGCGCTACCGCCGTAGCGATGGGGCTCGCTAGCTTGCAAAAAACTAGACAGGCGGCAGAAATAAAAGATAATACAGCCGAGAGAAATCAGACCTATGCTCGTGCCAATCAGTCTGCGGATCCAGTAGGCACGCCACGACTCTACTCAAACGATCTAGCAGCCGCACCATTTGACTCTACTCTGCCTCGTCAAAATGAGCCGATGGTCATGACTACCGAACTCACAACGACAGGCGAACACCGTGCGCGGCTAGCTTATCGTGAACTCAATCCGGTAGATAAACCAAAAACAGATGGCGTTCCGCCTTCTGCACCTGAAACGACCTTCAGTTCAGATTTACGAATCCTAAGACCTGGAAGCAAAACGGAGACAATCCCTGGGGAAAATATCGAGGGGAGTATTGGGAAGTCCCCTGAAATACAGTCCTTCTTAGCAGAAGACGGACTGTATCGACTGGCTAGCCGACACTTAGCCGAAGTTGGTAATATCGCCCGCTACGCAGGCGAACGTCGCTTCGCGCCTGAAGATATTAGGGTCAGCGAAATTAGACTACAACAGTTCGGCGTTCTGGCTCGTTGCTATGCCACAGTAGCTATCAGAGCGCAACGCGACTTAGATTTTGCCTATACCCAATGGCAAGAAGCCCTTGAAAGGTTAAAAACTACAGGGCCAAGACTTGAGAAATCAATCACATTAAGTTCGGACTTGAATGATCGACTAAAATTAGCTCAAGAAGCAGGGAATGCAGCCAACATTGCATTGATCGAAAATGCTATAAGAGCAAACGAGGAATCATTCGAAAAGTTAGCGAGCGAGGTCCATACAGACGTAACGATCTGGTCAAAAATACTAGTCGATATCGCTGAAAAGCGCGTCATTACCCTCTCCACCCATTTTGATCGTGATGATATTTACAAGATTGGAGCAGAAAAGGCTGACGATACAATGCATGGCCTCGTAGCCCCTAACGCCTATACCGGCCTTAGCTTTGCCGATGACTCTAAGGATGATCAACTACTCTACCCGCTTCGTCGTGCCGCTGTCGCGAGGCTAGGTTATTTAAAACCAGACAATACAAGAGCGGGCGTGCTCGACCGAACGCCAACCGAAACACCTAATCTTGGCGTTGAATTATTCTCTGCCTACGAGGACGGTGCGACCCCCGAAGCCATTGAGGCCGATACGCTGCATAACGAACTATTGACTGATTTAGAGTATTTTCAGAGATTAGTTAAGAAACACATCAACTCCACACCGAGAATTCGCTCGCAAGCCAGAAAAGCTCGCTATTTCTGGCTATTAGAGATGAAACTTGGACACGATCTAAGCAACGATAGTAAGAAGGTATTAAGCCTGATAGATGAATTGAGAGAGGATTATCTTAAACCCTTTCCTAACTTTGAGGACATCGAAACAGAGGTTAGAGGGCGTATCTTGAACATATCAACCGCTATAACTGAATCAGGCATCTTATTCGCAAGAGAGTTAGAAGAGATTGAAAACCAATTAATTGATTGCTTAGGTAGACTTCGCCCCAAAGAACGCAGATCTGAATTATTGTCAAGAACCCTAATTGGTTGCGTTGACGCTATCACGTCGCTAAGACGTACCGCAAAAGATAGCCCAGAAACGAAAGTGCCTGTCAACACTGTCGAGTCTATGCGTCAGAGTTACTTTGACCGTGTTGCTGAGTACGCTCGAGAGGCCACCGTCAACAAACTCCTAGGTGAGCAGCTGGCCGATACCGAGCGGAAAATGCTTACGGCTCGCGAAGCAGCCGAAAAGGTCCTCAAGACTTATTTGCAAATCCTGATGGCCGAATACATCAATCTAGGCCACAACGTTGCCCAAGAGATCTATCCAGACGACGTCGGACTTTGGCCACAGATGCAACAAAATCGTCCAGCTGCCAGATTGGTTGGATCTTGGAATAAATGGAAGACTGGGGTTTTCAACAAAGAAGGCTACCTCAATCCTCGCACCGTACCTACTGCCGAAACGATTGCTACTAATTTTAGTAATAAGAACTTCCTTTTGATGATAGAAAATACAGTCCGACTTCTGGCTGAGGCCATAATAAGTAGCTCAACAGAAAAGGGTACGCCAGAGCATATTAGACCACAGCTAGAGAAAGTCCTGAAGATGGCAGAACCTGAGTTTAGGCCAGTCGTCGGCAATACTCAACGGCTTGGTAGAGGTCAAGATGTGACTCTGATGATGCTCTTAGAAACATTATTAGTTGAACTTATCAAAGATGATTCTGCCGACAATATTGATCGTTTCGTCTTGGGCGGCTTACCAGCCATGGACCATTTGGTTCCAGGTGTTGAGCGAGCGGTCAACTTAGTCGATACGCATTACGAAGGTCACTTACTTGAGCCAAAAGATACCTTTGCCGATGGTGATAATTTGCCGACTATCAAGCACGCCAAAACTCCACCTCCAATAGTTACCGGTCGCAATCAAAACCAAACCCTCGTCTTTGATGCAGCTTTAGATGTTAGGCTTAAAAATGGCCCAGAGGGGCGGTTGCAGAACGGGAAAGAGGTTCCGCTTAGAGATCTCTTCCCACTGATGGCTGAGATGCTCATGAAGTACGTTGATTTTCGT
>CAZQGJ010000054.1:0-3481 GCA_964592905.1 uncultured Candidatus Saccharibacteria bacterium
CAACTATCAACGCTGATACTGGCTCCTATCCAGTCGCCGCCACTGAAACCACGATTAACGGCACCACCGATGCTCTATCGGCCGCTTTCTTAGCCGCCGGTATTGTCACCACTTCAGTTGCAGTTGATCCGATTAACAGTGGCGACAATGTTTACAAGTATACTTCGGCCGACGGTTCAACCTACACTCTGACAGCGACTCTCGAAAATACCGCTGACACAGAGGGCCAGGGCGGCGCCGCCGAGGGCTATGTCATCACGCCTAACTAACGACTTTTTTAGCAAGAGTCCTAGGCCTTGGTCGGCCTAGTCTTTTGCTAACAAGGAGGCACGGATAGCTACAGAACTGACTACCTGGTTAGCCGGTGGATTTGGCCTGTTGGCTGGCTCCTTTTTTTCAGTCTTAGTCTCTCGTTATCAGCAGACTAAGAGCTGGCTTTGGGGGCGTTCTGCCTGTCCAGCGTGTCATCATCAGTTACGACCCTGGCAATTAGTGCCTCTGTTGAGTTGGCTCTGGCAGGCCGGCCGCTGTCATGATTGTCAGAAACCGATTAGCTGGCGTTATCCCTTATTTGAACTAATAGCGGCGCTGGGTAGCGCCGGGCTAGTTTGGCGCTTTGGTTGGCAGTGGTCAACCTTGGCTTTAGCTTTGGCTTGGCTTTGGTTTAGTGCCGCCATCTATATCGATTGGCAAGAGCAAGTAGTTCCTGATCGCTTAATCTTGCCGGCGATCGGTTGGTTAGTCGTTGCCTGGCTGAGCGGTTTTCAGGTGGGCGAGCTAGCTGACCTTTATCTAATTTTGAGCTTAACCGGCTTGACCGCCTTGCTCTCTCTCGGTAGTGGCGAACGATTGATGGGCAGCGGCGACATCGGGCTAGTTCTCTGGCTGAGTCTCTATTTTGGCTGGCCGCTTGGTCTGATTGCCTTTGGTTTGAGCTTTATTATCGGTACCATTTTAGTTCTGCCGCGACTCTGGACGAAAAAGTTAGGCCTCAAACAGGCGGTCAGCTTCGGACCGTTTCTCTGGTTGGCTGTGGTTGTGGTCGAGCTCTGGCGACCGAGCTTCGTCGCTTATGTCAATTGGCTGTCGTTTGGTAGCTCAATCGGTGGCTACTAGATGAAACGCACCGGTTTTAATCTAGTTGAGCTTCTGATTGCCATGGCGATTATTAGCTTAATTCTAGTTCTCTCTTTAGCCGGTTTAAATCAAGCACGAGTTCGCGCTCGCGATCGTCAGCGCATCAACGACCTGCGCTCAATCCAGGCGGCACTGATTCAGTATCGACTCGAATACGGTCGCTTTCCCAACCCGGCCGATTCATCGGAGTGTCCGGATCAGACCGTAGCCAACGCTAATCGCGTGACGCCAACGCTGGCCACCAATAGCTGCTTGACTAGAATTTTAGCCGATCAGCTGCCGACCGACCCACAGGGCGGAGCTTATACCTATCAAGCAACTTCCGCTCAGTTCAAGCTCGAGGCTAAACTCGAACGATCTGATTGGCCCGAGGCTAAGCGGGACGCCAGTCCAGAGCAACCCGACCTCTTAACCTTGACCGAGAGCCAGCTATGAACTTTTTAAGGTCGAGAGCGGGGTATACTTTGATTGAACTTTTGGCGACCTTGGGCGTCACCGCCATCTTAATTGCCACCGCCTTACCGGCCTTTAATCAAAACCAGGCCAATATCGATTTAAAGCTGGCCACCACTCTGACGGCCGCTAGCCTGGCCGAGTGGCGTGATTTGGCCCGTTTTCCTCGCCAGAATCCAACCGATCCGCGACCCGATCAGATCGCCTACTATCGACTGAGCCTAGATTTAGGCCGACAGATTTGGCAGATCGATGAGCCAACTCAAGCTGGCGAACGGAGTGAGGACCTAACTTGGCGACGCCTAACTAGTCGCGTCTTGCCGTCCGGTACGCAAGTTTGCGGTTGGTCACCGGCCTCGGTTGAACTTCGCCTGCCGGCCCTCAACCAAGCTAACGGCGGACTCTTGGCACGCGTTAATCCGCCAGCTGAACTGGTCAATCTAAAGCAAGATCTGACGATCGGTTTACGCTCGGCTCGTAGTCAAACCGTTAATTTAATTCGTTATGATTATCTCTCGGGCTTGATCGAAACAGTGGCCGCCGCCTCGGCAACCAATCAAGCCTCTTTAAAGCTTCCTGATGGCTGTGGCAATGGGTAGGCGCTGGCTACTCAGGCGCCCGGCCTTTGGTTTAGTCGAGGTCTTGGTGGCGACCGCTATCTTTGTGGCGCTATTGGGCGGCTTGGTCAGCCTAGCTCGACTCTCGAACCGTAATTCTATTATCGCTAGTCATCGAGTGCAGGCGAACTATTTAGCCCTCGAAGGGATCGAGGCCGTCCGACAGCTCCGTGATCAGGCTTGGCTGGAGCGCCGGCCGTTTGATCAGTGGATAATTGCCGATTGTCAGGGAGAGAATCTGACCCAAACTAGCTACGCAGTGCCGAGCGGTGACGAGCAAGAGCAGCAGGAGCCAGAAACGCAGCAGTTCGCTCTCTGTTATCAGGACTCATCCGAACGCTTCGGCCTCTTGCCGTTAGCCACCGATCTCGAACTGGCCGAGAAGCAGACAACCCTTAACTTAGGTCTCGATTCCGAGCATCCGCTACCTTATCGACGAATTATTGAACTGTCTCGGGTCAAGAGTCCGGCCGGCGAGCTAGCTGGTTTGGCGATCCTGCCACCTCTCTCGGATCAACAGAGCGAGCCAGAGTTAAAATTGCTGAATCCTGCCGAGATTAGTCGTTACGCTTGGCAAGTTCGAGTGCTGATTACTTGGCAAGAGTTCGGTCGACCGTATCAACTAGAGCAGCAAACGCTACTCACCGATTGGCAAAGCACATGACGATCAAGACGATCAAACAGAGCCGGCCCGGCTTCTCTCTCTTAGAGATACTCTTAGCGACCGGTATTTTTGTCAGCTTATTACTCTTAATGACCAGTTTGCTGACCCAAATCGTGCGTCAGAGCCGACAGCTAGAGCCGTATCAGTTGGCGAGTCTGCAGGGCCAAGAGCTTCTGACTCGCATGCGTCAGGATTTGCTGGCCAGTCGAGCCTTAATCACCGAGATCGGTGAACGTCAGCAGGTGATTATTCCGGCTTGGTCGCTCGAGCGGTCTGGCGATAACTATCGCTTAATTATTAATCAAGTCACGCCTAACGAGGCGACTCTGAGTGAGTATCGATTGGTTCGTCAGGTTTATCAGGGGCAAGCCAGCTCAAAAACCGGTTCTTTGACCGGACAGCTGACCCTAACTCAAGAGCGAGCGATCGGTCCTCGCGGCGAGAGCTTCAAGATAACCGAGTTACCACTCTTACTTTACGAAGAGCTTTCGCCGACTAAATCTTTGCTCTCCACTAAGCTGACACTGAGCCAGTGGCGATTAAGCGCACCGACCAATCTACCGCGGGCCGGTTCGACCTTTAACCAAAATGTGACCGCGCCATATCTACG
>CAZQGJ010000055.1:0-1044 GCA_964592905.1 uncultured Candidatus Saccharibacteria bacterium
CGATCTTCTTGTCACCGTTCCAACTAACTGTGGCGGTATCTTTTTCGAAGTTGAACTGCTTATCGCTCCAGCCCGAGGCCAGTGTCCCGAGGTCAGCTTGCCACATCTCGCCCTTTTTATCGACAAAACGAAACTTCCAAACGTTGTTGGCGTTATCGCCATAGAACCAGGCGCCGATCGCTTCGGGTTGACCGAGAGGGATATTTTTACCAATCAAAATATAGGCCGGGTTAGACTGAAAGCTATAATTCAATTCAATCGCCCCTTGATCGAGCCCAGGCTTCAAGACGATCTCGCCCTGACTTTTTTGTCGTTCGGTTACTGACCAACCTGATAGACCGTTCATTTTATCAACAATTTGGTGTGTTACCGGAAAGAGGCGTTCTCCAGTAGGCAAGTCGGCCAGCTCATTAATGGTAGTTTTAACCTGAAGATAGAGCGGAAATTCGCTTAAGTCAGTGTCGAGGAGCCCAAAGGGGTGATCGCTGAATTTGTTACTCAAGTTATAGATAAAGAATTTCTCGATCTGAGGAATCGAACGAGCGATAATCATATTACGGGCCAGCCAGTTGGCCTGATTCTGTCGGCCGACTTCTTCAATATAGCCAATCTCTGTGACCCAGATCTTTTTATCACCGCCATATTTATTGATGGCGGCCAAAGGTCGACTCAGTTCAGAGGTTAGGTCGCCACCGCCAAAGTTGACCCGTTCCGGAAACTGTCGGTGATAGTGGTGTAGTCCGATCGCATCGAAATATTGCCAGCCACCGGCCGCGGCGATGCCATCCCAAAAATTGGCCGCTTCAGGTCGCGAGGTTAATCCGCTCAACACGATTTTGGCTCCTGGATTAGCCTGTTTGATTAGCGCGTGCGCTTCTTGCAGATAGGGGACATACTCGGCCGGGGTGAGATGATTGTCGATCTCGTTCATAATCTCCCAGGCGGCTACATCGTCCTTGTAATGATTAACGATAGTCTGAACATAGCGTTTCCAATCGTCGTGACTACGATCCTTACCGATAAACGAGAGCAGCCCGAGCGTCT
>CAZQGJ010000055.1:1054-3465 GCA_964592905.1 uncultured Candidatus Saccharibacteria bacterium
ACGCGCCTTGGCGGCCTGTTGAGCCGCGTCATAGTTAGCGAAATTAATGCTCTCTTCGTAATAGAACTGATGTCTAATCCAACCGAAGCCCGCTTCGGCAACTTTGGCCGTGGCTAGCGATTTTTCCTCTATTGTTGGGAGAGCGGGAATAGCGGCGTGAACGCCAAAAAATTCTGACCGCAAGTTAATCTGATCGGCTTTAATCCGGCTGCGGATCAGAGTCCAGAGAATGGGCAATAACAATAACAGGCCGAGACCAATCGACCAATAGGCCCGAGTCTGTTTGGCGTTGTTTCGTGACATAGGCTAGTGTCTTTAGCTTAACACGAAGGTTGCCTTGCCGACAGACGAGACATTTGTTAAGTTGCCAATATGTATAAAACTCATTTTCACCTATCCATCTGGTTGGGTGTGGTGGCTAGTTTGATGGCGCTCGTGTCACCTATAATGGCTTCGGCCCATGTTGAGCAGCCGGCGATTCAGCCGGTGATTCAGCCTGAAGCATCCGCCTCGTTAACTGACTCGGCCTTGCCGGGTGCTGAGATAACGACTGAGCCAGGCCAGAATCAAACACCTTGGCTGACTCATGAACGAGTTCATTATTTGCAGCTACTGTTAATCGTTGGCGGTTTAGTGGCCGTTATTTGGCGAGTCCGCCAGGTTGAATCGCTGCGTCGTCAGGGTTTACTCAAGAATTAAAAGACAAGGATGACGTGAATAGTTTTCAATATCGCTTTAAAACCGAGTATCGTTTTTCTGGAGATTTCGAGGCCCTGTTTGAGCGTATCGCCAATGTTGTGGAGTGGCCCAACTGGTGGAGTTCGGTAGTCAGCGTCAAACCGATTACGACCTTTGCCGATCCGTTGGCTCTTGGCACCATTTACGAAGTTGTCTGGCGTGGTTTTCTGCCCTATCAACTGGCGATGACTGCCGAGTTAGTGGCGTTTGAGCCTAAAAAGTCGATCAAGATCGTCAGTCAGGGCGATATGCAGGGGCAGGGCCATTGGCAGTTTGTTGATTTAGTCGACAAAGGCGATAAAACCTTGCACACTGCTACTTATCTGTGGGAGGTCAACCTTGACCCTCAAAAATATAGTTCACCGATTTGGCGATCGTTTGGCTGGCTCTTAAGCTTGAATCACCACTATGTGATGAGTCAGGGAGCGCTTGGCCTCAGCCGAGCTCTGGGTTTTCAGGTGACTGCCAAGGCTTTACCGGTTGATTAACTTGAAAAAACTCTCCTGATATGGTTTAATTTGTTCAGTCTCTTGTAAGTGCTTATCTTGCGCTCGTAGCTCAGCGGATTAGAGTGTGTGGCTTCGGACCACAAGGTCGGGGGTTCGAATCCCTCCGGGCGCGCCATTATCAAAACTGTATTAGCAGTAGTCGCATTATAGGATATGGGCCAGTAGCTCAGCGGTAGAGCAAGTGCCTCTTAAGCACTGGGTCCAGGGTTCGAGTCCCTGCTGGCCCGCCAACCAATCGGATTGGCGGATAAATTGTAGACGGCCCCATCGTCTAATGGTCAGGACAGCACGCTTTCAATGTGTAAACACGGGTTCGATTCCCGTTGGGGCTGCCAAAGTAAATAATAGGTTCAATACTTACTTTATTAAGTAGACTAAAGCCCTTATGGATAATTGCATTTTTTGCGATATTGTTTCTGGCCAAGGCAAGGCTCATATTATTTGGGAAGATGATAAGCACCTGGCCTTTTTATCTATCTTTCCTAATACTGAAGGCTTTTCGGTGGTAATTCCTAAGGCTCATTATTCAAGCTATGCCTTTGACTTACCTACGGAAGTATTTATTGACCTTACTCTTGCCGCTAGAGCCGTTGGCAAACTTCTAGATAAAAAACTGCCTGGGGTTGGTCGGACAGGTATGATCTTCGAAGGCTTTGGAGTTGACCACATTCACGCTAAGTTATTCCCAATGCATGGTACTAAGGATATGAACTGGCGACAACGCAAGTCAAATATAGATACCTACTTCACTGAGTATCAAGGCTATATCTCTTCTCATGACTCAAAGCGTGCTGGTGACGAACGACTTGCTGAGTTGACTCGGCAAATTCGTGAAGACTAAAGGGTAGTAAGACATGGTATCAACTGACTTTATTAAGGTTTTCCATCAAAAATAAGATCCTCTTAGCAACTAACAATCCTCACAAGATAGAAAAGCTCTCTTGGATTGTTGACGGCTATTTTTCGCGTATTGAGACGTCAAAAGGGATTGGTCTATTGCTTGACGTTGAAGAGAACGGTAAAACTTTTGAGGAAAACGCTATCATTAAAGCCTTGTCGTTTTCTCAACATTATGACGGTTATGTTATCGCGACTGATGGCGGTGCCTCTATTCCTGCTCTAGGCGAGAGCTGGGACGGTTTGCGAACAAAGCGTTTTGCCGGT
>CAZQGJ010000056.1:0-3427 GCA_964592905.1 uncultured Candidatus Saccharibacteria bacterium
TTTACAGCTCATCAAAGCTGATGATGAGCTTAGAGGCTTAGTTGCGGCGGCCCTTAAGACAAATCAAAAACGCACGAACCCGGTCAGCATTAGCAATAATTTGCAGTTCGCTTTGGGACATGGACTCGACCAATTAGCCATAGGCAGTACCGACGCTACCGATAAGCGGGCGCTCTCTAGCCTAGCCATGGGCACGGCTAACGCCAAGGAGTTACGACAGGTTACTGGCGCCATCACTGCCGGCCGACTCAACCGAAGTGCGGCTCAAGTGACGAAGGATACCGTCGCTCAATTATTAACTGCTAATTCTGCTCCCTGGGGTAGCGATCTTAGTTCTCATCTATTGGCTGTACGAAATTACTTGACTAACCTATCAGAAGCAGAATTAATGGCTCTGAGCGCTGAAAAAATCTACCAAGCGGCCGGCGTGCGTACTGATGCCCAGGCGAATCAAGGTAATATATTAGCCCTAGATCTAGCCTTGGCCGGCATGACGAATCTCTATGAGGAGTTATCCAATATCGTCGCAGCAGCGCCGAGTACGGCAACGGCAACGCCAAGAGTCAATAGAATGGCACAACCATGAATACCCTTGACAATCTCATAGATTCACTGCTAGCATTCGAAACACAGCGAATTCAAGATTTACCGGTCGAGCTAAAACAAGCCTTAAAGCTCGAGGCCGATCGGCATGGATTGGTTCTAACCGGACATGAATCTGTGGATTTCGTCACCAAGCGTCTCTGTTGGCTGGCTACCGAAGAGACGGGCCAAGTCGAACCTAACCAGTTGGATTTTGGTCAGTACGCCAACCTGGACGAGAGCTAAAGAAAGTTGTAGAGATGGAAAAACCTTCAGAATATCATCATATCCAGTCACATCTGACCGAACTAAGACCGGTCGAGATCAAGGACTTAAGAGTCGAGACTGCTAGACGTCCCGAATCTTTAGGTGTGACCCGCGCCGAAGCATTTATAAAAAACGCCACTCGTCCAACTAAAGATAAAGACGGCTTTAATCAGCGTTTTAATACGGCGGTAGAATCAGTTGGCCCGGTCGCTAAAAAAACTACAGAAGATATATTCGATCTACGTACCATTCAAGAAAGTGAGGAGTTCTTAAAGGGCGCAACCCAGCTCGAAGGCTGGCGCACCGAGGCCAGCACACCCTATCTGGCCGACAGCGGCTCACCGATCTCGCAAGAGAAATTTCGCCTTTTGCTCCTCTCTTCCCTACCGGCCGAGTTAATTCCTTTCATTAACGACTACTTTTACTTTAAATACGATGACGATGTTAACGCACCGGCTATTGACTACCAAGTAACGGCCGAGCGGACAGATCAAGACCTAGATTCGACCAATCAGGCTGTCAGCGGAGCCAAGATTAGAGTGACGCTTGGCAGGCAATCAATGGAATCAACTAGCGTTATTAGCCGTCCCGCCCAAGGCCAAGATAGCCGAAGTCCAGTCTTCTACAATTACTCAAGCCCCCAAAAACTACTCTATTACCTTGGTCACCTCTTTTCTAACCTATTAACCGATCCCGATACCAAAGAATCAGAGCCGTTTGAACCATCGCCAAAATGGTCATATTTTGTTGGCTTAGCCTTTGCCGCTCCACAAAAAGCCGAGGAAACAGACCCAAAGCTCTATCAGCATTTTTTGCAGCAGTGCGCTCAGCTCAACGATGCCAAGATTGCGGCTAGCACTATGACAGACATAGTCAGGCACCAACGCAGTCACGGCACATCATCAAATATCGATATTCGACCAGAATACCTACGCCAGATCGAAACGGCCGATTTACGGAGTCAACAAGAGATCGCCGAGGAGCGGGCGCGAGACGCAGAGCCAAGCGCCATGCGTTTTGAAAAGGTTATCGAGGGTATTAATAAGGGCTTAAGAACCAACAAGATACTTGATCTACTAGGTATCAAGCTAATGATTAAGTATGAGTTACCGACCCAACCACAACGCTCAATGGAGCTAGAAAAAGATGGCACCGAGCTAAAAAAATACCTCGAGATGTCGCCAGAAGAAAGATTTACCGAGCTGATCAGTGCCTCCAAAGATTATCAGCGGGAAACTAATGATAAAGAACGCAACAAGGTGCGTCACACGATGCGCCGGATCATCTTGGCTGGCAGTCAACAGGGCCTCTGGCAGGAGTGGCAAGAAATTCTTTTTCTCCATACCACTAGTCAAACCTTCAGAGAAAGCAACGGTCAGATTATCGATAAAGAGGACTTCGAGGATCTGACGGTTATCCGACAGGCCTCTCAGCAAGCGGGTCGTTTTGGTACGGGCTTTATGCCGTATGTAGCTGAAACAATGCCTTCGGATCTCGGTCGCAAGGCTCAGATCTATCGTCGACGGCCAATCGACGGACCGAACGGTAATCAGGCTGTCGAGGCGAGAATTCGTCAAGAGATTGCGGCCAAAAGCGATGAGTCGCTCAAAAAAGAGGCCGTGGCTGGCTATGGCTTGGTGCGCGACAAAGACGATCGCTGGCTCGAACTCAATAGTAACTTAGGCAGCGCTAACTGGCGGACCGCTCACGGCAACCTTAGCGATCACCTCGATCCAATAGTGGCTCACCAATTACAACAGCGTTACTTTTTACCGCTCCGAATTCGCCAAGTACCGCTGGATATTCTCTACCGATTAAAGCGTCTCTACGCCAGTGATGTCTTGATGGTCAAGTCCTCGAAGCAAAGCTATGACAAGGACTTACCGGTCACCGTTCGTGAGGCCCTAGACCATTTTGGAGCTGAATTAACCAGCTCCCCTATCGAGCAGGTTAAGGATATCGAGGCTTCGGCTAGATATTTCCAGCGTGGCCAAGGCAAAGCCGATGAGCTAATCGAGTTCCATAAACAGCTCCAAGAGATTCAATGTAAACTGCGCACCATGATCGACCGCAAGTTTCGTGACCAATCGGGCATTCCAACCGTCGATACCGCCGTCTTAGCCATCATCGCTGACAAATTAATCGCCGGCCAATCGCTTCACTCTCTTCTCAATCAAGGAGCCGAGATTACTAAGAAGGCGATGGCGGCTACCGCTCTCTCGAATATACTCCCACCTGCCGAACAGGCCCGTTATCAAGAAAGAACTATCCAAACGATTTACAGGGTCTTTGGGGCACTATCGCGAGACCGTGACGGTACTGAGCTTCTCGAGGCGATGGCCAAGCTACACCGCTACGAGACCGAGGCTATTCCGGCCGGAGCCCAGGCTCTACGTCGCAAACTCGAGAAATTAGGCGAAGTAAAATATAGAGCCCACGCACAAGATATGGCTATTTTTGACCAGATAACCGACTTACCACTCAAAGAGCTGGTAGCCGAGTTTAGAACTTACGAAAATCAAGCTGATGAGGGTATCACCGACGCACAGCAACGCCTTTTTGAAGATTTAACTATCGA
>CAZQGJ010000057.1:0-3363 GCA_964592905.1 uncultured Candidatus Saccharibacteria bacterium
GAACGAGTTGTTACAGGAATACAAGAAAGTGGCGCATTAAATTCTTGAACTTACCTCTTTTTGTCCGCAATGATCAAGAATATAAAATTAAGCGGCTTATTAAATAACAAGTTCTAAACGCCTACCTAATCTTGCGGTATATTGAAAAGCGCCATCCCATAGGGACGGCGCTTTTGGATAGCGATTCGCGTTACGGGTGATGCATCACCCATTGCTCGACGAGCTGCCACAGCGGACTGGCAGGCATTATCGTCAAGGTTCCGAAGCCGACAAGCAGAATTGTCACCAAGTCGGTACGGTCAGCCTGTTTCCGTTTCTCCTGCACCTGCTCAGGAGAAGGAAGTAGGTCAATTCGTAAACTCTTTTCGAACCTCCACAACAAGTTAGCAAAAAGGATCAAGATGACGACAACACCGATCGCAAAAACGTCACTGCTTACGTCAACTGCCCTCGTACCGTCGTCCCGTACTGCGAACGGGTTGCACTGTACGTCAGCAAAGTCTTCGTAAACCACCGCCGTAGCCATACCGACTACGGTAACGGAGGCGAAAACTACTATCCAGAACAAGAGGCGCTTTGCCCTCTTGAGCCAGAGAATTACTCTCTGGCTTAGTACCGGCGGTCTCGATGACATCTGTTTCTACCTTGCCTTCGTGGTTAAGGAGCGACGAACTGATGAGTATCTTAACCTATAAATGAAAATTTGTCAAGATAGCGGATTGTCTCATGGCCTCTTACCATGTCATAATCTGTTGTTGTAGTCAGAAATCTTTCTAGCTATGACTGGCGACCGCAAGTCGCCCTCGACCGGAGAAAAGAATGATCGGACCTTTCACGTTAGGCGTACTCAACCTCCCGTTGGAGTTATTAGCAGAGTACAAGGCAAAGTTGCACTAAAGACTTGAACTTACCAAATCGCCAATCAACAGCCCTGAGTCCTCATCTCGACTTCTGAAAAAGCTTTGAATAGGAGTATAGTCAGGTTATGGAGAGACATCATGTCAACTTTATCTTTTGAATCAGAACTCAGCGTATTTGGTCAAGAATTAGTGCTCCATCTGCCTAAAGCTATTAGCCAAGAGCTACCCTCGCGCGGTATGACTCTGGTTAACTGTACTCTAAACCAACAAACCTTTCAGGCAGTATTAGAACCAGACGAGCAAGGTAGCCACTGGTTTTCTATCAAGCCGAAACAGCTTGATAGAACCGACTACAAGGCTGGAGATAGATTAACTGTCACTATTGAACCGACTAAAGATTGGCCTGAGCCAAAAGTACCTAAGGATTGGACCTTGGCCTTAGAGAAAAACGAGCCAGTCAACGAGCTCTGGCAACAGATTACACCCATGGCCCGTTGGGACTGGATTCGTTGGTTTGGTGCCGCTAAACAACTCTCGACTCGACAAAGACGGATTCAGACCGCCCTCTCGATGCTTCAATCTGGCAAACGGCGTCCGTGCTGCTTTGATCGTAATCAGTGCACACTGACAGACGCATGATGGAGTCGATTAAATCTCGCGATGACGGCTATCAGCTGATTATCTTGGGAGAAGTCACGACGAATAATGGTTGCTACCGCTTGCATCAAGTGATCATATTCAGGAACGCCAGTTGGTCGACCCATCAGTGCATAATAACAAACATGACTTAAGAAGGGGTCGTGCATTGGACCATTTCTATCGCCTTGTTTGAAGCGAGGTCGGCTACCCCTTTCTACAAGATAATGATAGTCTCGTCTAATCATTTTAGTGGCTATGGAGGTTGTCAGTTGCCCGTAGTCTAATAGTGAATGAACCTGTTCTCCGTTAAGACAACCGAGCAATCTAACAGAATAACTCTCAATTTCAGACAACACTTTATGTCTATCAATGCCTGCATGTGTGGCATTAGCACCGTCTGGGCCAGTGGCCTTTTCTGGAACAGTTTTTTCAACCGATCTCAAGAGAGTTTCCAATAGTTGAGCTTTGTTTAGCGTATCGCCACGATAGGAGGGATAGCGCTGATGTAGCCACTGAAAGATTTCTACTTGTAGCGCTGGAAGGCCTTGAGAAAAATAAAAAGAAAAATAGAGTAATTTGGCAGCGTGTTCTGTTGATAATTGAGCCTCTTCCTCGACTGTTGTCTCGATTTCGATCTGCTCATTGCCCCTATATGGTTGAGTTTGTTCGTTCATAGTAAAATTATAATCTAATTGCTATATTTAGAAATAGTCATGGCTAAAGATATTATTCAATACAAAATCGCTATCGATGCCGATGAGGTACTCTGGGGCTGTATTCCGCATTTTTTAGAGTATTACAACCAGAGGTACGGGACAGATTTTGGTCTCGAGAACTTTAGGTCGCAAGATTGGGCGGCTGCACTAGAGGCAGATCCGGAGCATGTCAGCCAGAGCTACCTAGATTTTCATGAGTCTGGACTTGGTTACCAACTTCGGCCGATTACTGGCTCACTCGAAGCGTTACGGCTGATCCGACAACATCTGACCAACCCGCCTATTGTTATCTCTGCCCGCTTAGCCAAACTGCGTGCCGAAACAGAGTGGCTGATCGATCAACATTTCCCCGAGATCTTTGCCGATATTCAATTGGGTGATCATTTTGGTCCGAATCGACGCTCCAAAGCCGAGATCTGTCAAGAACATCAGATCGATATCTTGATTGAAGATGATTTAAAGCATGCCTTGCCAGCCTCGGCTGTCGTTGAAGAAGTGCTGCTCTTTGGCGACTACCCCTGGACACGAGCGACCGACTTACCCGCTAACGTCAAACCTGTCAAGAATTGGTCGGCTGTCTTGACCCATCTTAATTTAGCTGCGGAGGTGTGATGACCGAACTATTCAACGAATCTTCCAATCCAGTTAACGACGAGCGTATTCCGCTGGAGTACCGTAATCTCTGGCGACCGTTTGAATCGAAGGCTGTGACCCTTTTTCATCTGACGACGGAAGTCAATCTAGAATCAATACGCATAGCGGGTCAACTCATACCTAAAGATCCAGCCCCGCGCAACTGGGCCGGCATGTCAGCCATATTTTTGGCTAATCCGGTTGATCCTATTTATGAACGATCGTTGCCGCATGTTTTGGCCCATGCTCGCAAAAAGGGCGATAAATTGGTCCGACTATACAGCGAGACCGATAACTCGCTCTATCAATCGACAGATCCCGAGCGGACATTTCAAGTCATGTCGCTTGATCCAATCAGTACGGAGGATATCGTCAAGATTGAATATCTCGACAAATCTATCTAGTCCGGAGATCTACTGGTATAATAAAGTCAAGACTAAAAGAAAGATCTATATGAGTCACGAATCAGTCAAACAGAATTCAGCCGCTAGCGGTGGTGCGGTTTACGCCCTTGG
>CAZQGJ010000058.1:0-3313 GCA_964592905.1 uncultured Candidatus Saccharibacteria bacterium
TAGACCGACACTAGCCAAGATAAAGCTAGTTAAGCCGATGGCCAATAAGCCCAAAAACAAACCAAAGACGAGGCGTTCGAGAACGTTGAATCGGCTCTGCCAGCTTTGCAGAATGGCCTGTCCGAGAACGAGGCTGATAACGAGCCAGATGAGTAGCAGTAACATAGTCTCATTATGGCGGATTGCTTGGTGGTTGACGATACCCCTGAAATCTCCTAAGATATGAAACTATGAACGAACAGAACAACTATTTAGTCCCGATGGTCGTCGAAAAGACCGCTTTTGGTGAGCGAGCCTATGATATCTATTCCCGTCTGCTCAAAGATCGGATTATCTTTTTAGGCACCCCGATCGATGATCAAGTCGCGAATAATATCTGCGCCCAGCTGTTATTTTTAGATAACGAAGATTCGCATCGCGAGATCCAGCTCTTTATTAATAGCCCGGGTGGCTCGGTTTCGGCCGCCATGGCCATCTATGACACTTTGCAGTATATCCGCGCCAAGGTAGCGACCATCTGTTTAGGTCAGGCCGCTTCGGCTGCCGCTGTCCTGCTGTCGGCCGGGGCCGTTGGTCGTCGTTTGGCTCTGCCGAACGCTCGCATTATGATTCACCAGGTCTTGGGCGGTGCCGAGGGTCAGGCCAGCGATGTCGAGATTCAGGCTAAAGAGATGCTCCGAGTCAAGGCCAATCTTAATCAGATCTTGGCTAAGCACACCGGCAAGACGCCGACGCAGATCAATCACGACACCGACCGAGATTACTTTATGACCGCCACCGAAGCCAAGAAATACGGCCTGATCGATCAAGTGATTACTTCTTTACCTGATAAGGTTGCCGACAAACTAGTCGGTAAAGCAGCCGACAAACTAGGCAAAATCAGTTAAGCTAAAAAGAGATTAGTTGTAGATATTCATATATAGGATTCTGGTCTCGTCAAGGAGGGAAATTGCTGGATACGCTCGGTCACTATCGACTCGTTCTCGAGCTATGGCCACCTGTAGCCGGCTTGCCACCGGCCAGACCGGAGCGCTGGCGGCTGGCTAATCAACACGCTAGTCAGCTCTGGCCAAACCGAGCAGTAACCGGTTGGCAGGAGTTAGTTTTGGGTCAAAATCGGCCGCTGGCTCTAGCCCTGTTGTCCGAGACCGCACTGAGGGCCTGGCTGACGGCTGACTTAGATTATTTATATGTTTGGCTCCACTGGTTAGAGCAGCACTATCTAGAGAATCCGGCCTCGCGCCGTCTCAAACTCATCTATCGCGAGACGCCGATCTTATTAATCGCCGACGAGTCGGCTCAATCAGCGGATGGGCAGGCCTTGTTGCAACGCTGGCGACGGATGCGCACCTATTATCTCGAAGCTTGCCAGGCGGTTGGTCAAAAGCAGGCACCGAAGTGGTTGACCGACCCAGTCTTAGATCGCCTTTGGTCACAGCTGTCTTCGGATTGGCGAATCGAGCTGGAGCTCTTACCGTCCGAGCTTTATAGCTGTCGCTTAGCGGCTAACGGTCGAGAGTGGCAACTGGTCCCGGCTACGCCGGATCAGATCGAGCAGTATCAGGTTCAGCTCGATAATTTAAGCCAAGATTATCGCCGGCAGTTTGGTTCTGACCAGCGCGAAGAATCAGCTATTGTCGCTTAAGCTCAAAAAAGTCTTGACAGGCTCAAGCTATATGTTATTATCGGGATAAGCGTTTTTGAGTGATACGGCCTCATAAACCTGTTTAGGTTCACCTAAGACTTGACAAAAGCCTCAAGCTAACCCGTGTCTTTTTGCTGTTTTATGCAAGTTGAGGCCATAGCTTACCAATAACACACCTTTTTATTGGTAATTCTGATGATTGTGTGCGCAATGATCAGAGCATCGCAGTTTTCTGTGGTGGTAAGAACACCGAGCTGATTATCTCGGCAAAAACTAATCAAGTCAGTTATTCTTGTAACCAAGATTAATCTTTTTTTGAGAGTTTGATCCTGGCTCAGGATGAATGCTGGCGGCGTGCCTAACACATGCAAGTCGAACGAGCTCTTCGGAGCTAGTGGCGAACGGGTGAGTAACACGTAGGAACCTGCCCCGAACAGGAAGATACCCAGCCGAAAGGTTGGTTAATACTCCATAGTCTGCGGGTCAGAAATGAGGAATCGCATTAAATAAACTATTCAATTTAGATTGAGGCCGCTTGGCCCTCAATCTGACAAGAGTAGCATCCGCTTCTTTCGCAAGTGGCGAGATCAAAACAAGGTTGTCACGCGACACGTGGTTGAGATTGAACGATACCTTTCAGGCATCTAACCCTCAACCCAAGTCCGATTAACCATCGATTGATCTTTGCTCAGCTAAAAGAATGATGTTACTGGCCAAGTAGGTCAAGTTCACGACGGGCTAAAAGCAAGCCACTGCTACGGCTTGAATGCTGCTCGCAAAGAGTATTCAACACGTGATGGGCGCGTAGTCCAAGGCGCTAGAATATGCCTGTTGTTATGCGAACGGATAGGGTTAGCAGAGTCACATCTTCTCCCTGAGTCTCTACTGGGGACTTGAGAAGATGCTGCTAACCCGCTTGGTCCACTTTGGCACCAGATTGGGTATCGCGACGGTTCGCGATACCTCCTCATTTTTGATTCGCAGTAAAGACGAAAGTCGGTTCGGGAGGGGCCTGCGTCCTATCAGCTAGTTGGTGAGGTAATAGCTTACCAAGGCTACGACGGGTAGGGGGTGTGAGAGCATGACCCCCCACAATGAGACTGAGACACGGCTCATACTCCTACGGGAGGCAGCAGTTGGGAATTGTACACAATGGGCGAAAGCCTGATGTCGCGACGCCGCGTGGAGGATGAAGGCCTTCGGGTTGTAAACTCCTTTTCTCGAGGAAGATTGTGACGGTACTCGAGGAATAAGGACCTGCTAACTACGTGCCAGCAGCCGCGGTAATACGTAGGGTCCAAGCATTATCCGGATTTATTGGGCGTAAAGCACATGTAGGTGGTTATGTCAGTCGCTGCTTAAATCTCTGGGCTCAACCCAGATCCTGGCAGCGAGACGGCATGACTAGTGGTCGGCAGGGGTGAACGGAATTCTCGGTGTAGGAGTGAAATCCGTTGATATCGAGAGGAACACCAATGGCGAAGGCAGTTCACTAGGCCGATTCAGACACTGAGATGTGAAAGCGTGGGGAGCGAACGGGATTAGATACCCCGGTAGTCCACGCCGTAAACGATGCAGACTAGGCATTGGGAGTATCGACCCTTTTTGTGCCGAAGCTAACGCGTTAAGTCTGCCGCCTGGGAAGTACGGCCGCAAGGCTAAAACTCA
>CAZQGJ010000059.1:0-1731 GCA_964592905.1 uncultured Candidatus Saccharibacteria bacterium
ATACTGGCGGACCGGTCAGCCGACCGAGCTAATTTGGGCTGGGCTGGCGCTCGGAGCCACGATCTCGGTTAAGTGGATCGGTGCCGGTTTTTGGCCCTTGGTGCTCTTGCCAGTCCTCTGGCGCTGGCGCCAAGAGCGAACCCGTTTTTGGCCGACCTTGGGGCAGTTGGTTCTGGGGCTCGGTCTGATCCCTCTGACTATCTATGTGGCAAGCTTTAGCTTTAACTGGCCCAATAATTTTTGGTCATCGCTCTGGCAGTGGCACCTCGATAGCTTTGGTTATAACGTTCATCTCGACGCCACTCACCCTTTTTACTCGGTCTGGTGGAGCTGGCCAATTATGCTGCGACCGATCTGGTTTTATCATCAGGTGGTGGCCGATACTGTTTATGGCATTACGGCGATGGCGCATCCGCTCTGGTTATATAGTTCGACTTTAGCCGTGGTGGTGGCTAGTTTGATGGTAGTTTATGGTGGCCTCAAGCGTGAACCGAGTGGCTTGAGTCCGTTGACTAATTTGGCCTTGATCGGTTTTTATGTTCTCTGGTTGCCGTGGGCGGCCGTCAGTCGAGTGCTATTCTTTTATCACTATCTGGCCGCCTACACCCTGGCTCTCATTATCTTGGCCGAGTTTGTCAGCCGCTTAGTCAATCACTTTGGCACCAGACGACGGGTTCAAGTCGGTCGACTCCTGATCTCTGGCTATTTAGGTATTGGTTTGGTTGTCTTCGTTCTCTTCTATCCGATCTGGGTCGGCAAGGCGATTAGCCAGGCTCAGTTTAAGCGCTTGATGTGGCTTCCTGGCTGGGATCTGATAAACTATTCCTTTAAGCAGTAAGGTCATACTCATGTATCAACAGATCGCTCAAAATCGCCGACTCAGTCTAGGCATCGTCTTTGGCCTGTTTTTAGTCTTACTCGGCCTCGGCTATATTCTGGCCGATACCTATGGCGAGCCGGCGATTATCGTCTTGGCGCTGGTGATTGCCATTGGCCAATCGTTGATCGGCTATTATGCCGGTGCGGAGATCGTTTTGGCCGCCTCGCAAGCCTCTTTAATTACTAAAGAGAATGAACCGGTTTACTATCGTCTGGTTGAGAATCTGGCGATTACCGCCGGCCTGCCGCTGCCTCGACTATATATAATAGAAGACACAGCGATAAATGCCTTTGCGACTGGCCGCGACCCAGAGCACGCCGCTATTGCTGTGACGCGTGGCGCCCTGACTCGGCTCGACAAGAGCCAGCTCGAGGGTGTCCTCGCCCACGAACTCGCCCATGTTCAGAACTACGATATTCGCCTGACGATGTTAGTCAGCGTTTTGGTCGGCGTTGTCGTCCTGTTGGCCGATCTCTTCTGGCGCAGCCAGTGGCTTGGCTCTAATCGTTCCGAACGCTCATCCGATCAGAATAACCCGATGCTCCTGGTCGGCTTGGTGCTGCTTATTTTGGCGCCGATCGCCGCTCAGTTGATGCAGCTGGCAGTGTCGCGTAAGCGTGAGTTTTTAGCCGATGCCAGCGGTGCCTTGTTGACGCGTTACCCCGAAGGCCTAGCTCAAGCTCTGACCAAGATTAGCCAAGACGAGGAGCCGCTCGAGGCAGCCAACCGTGGTACCGCTCATCTGTATATCGCTAATCCTCTCAAGGGACAGCGTTTAGCGAGTTGGTTTTCGACTCATCCGCCGGTCGAGGAGCGGATCGCTAAGTTGCGAGCTATGGCCTAATGGCTAC
>CAZQGJ010000059.1:1831-3260 GCA_964592905.1 uncultured Candidatus Saccharibacteria bacterium
GTTGCCGATAGCGACTATGACTCATTGATGCGCGAGTTAGCCGCTCTCGAAACGGCTCACCCCGAACTCATCACGGCCGATTCGCCGACGCAACGGGTTGGTGGTCAGGTTTCTAGCCAGTTTCAATCCCGCGCCCATCGCTACCCGATGATCTCTTTAGCCGATGCCTTTGATCAGAGCGAACTGGCCGCTTATGAACGACGCTTAGTCAGCGCCCTAGCGACAGCTGGCGTCGTGGCTACCTTGCCGCTCGAATATTTTGTCGAGATTAAGCTCGATGGTCTAGCTGTGGCCTTGGTCTATGAGAACGGTCAGTTAAGCTATGGTCTGACCCGCGGCGACGGTCAGAGCGGCGAAGATATAACCGTTAATTTACGAACTATTCCCTCGATACCGTTGAGTTTACGACCCGTTACTGGGCTGAATCTTAACTCGCGAATTGAGGTTCGCGGCGAGGTCTATCTGCCCAAAGCGGCCTTTGCCAAATTAAATCAAGAGCGAGCCGCCAACGAGCAGCCACTCTTTGCTAATCCGCGGAACGCTGCCGCCGGCTCTTTGCGACAGCTCGATCCCAAGATTACCGCTAGCCGTCAGCTCAAGTTCATGGCCTATCAGCTTATTCTGGAGTCAGATCAGCCAGAGACGCATCAAGCCGAGCATCAGTTGGCTCAACAGCTGGGCTTTGCCGATAACGCCGATAACCGTCTGATTGTCGGTCTCGACTCAGTCCTCGAGTTTTGGACTGATTTTGAGTCTCGCCGCGCCAGTCTGCCCTATCAAATCGATGGTTTAGTCGTTGGTTTGAACCGAACCGATTGGCGTCGAAAGGCCGGTATCGTTGGTAAATCGCCGCGCGCCGTGATTGCTCTTAAATGGCCAGCCGAAGAGGTGACAACGGTGGTCGAGGATATTATCGTCAACGTTGGCCGAACCGGTAATCTAACGCCGGTGGCCGTTTTGCGACCGGTTAAAGTCGCCGGAACCTTAGTTAGTCGAGCCAGCTTGCACAACCAAGACGAGATAGACAGGCTAGATCTACGGCTCGGCGATACTGTGGTCATCCGCAAGGCGGGCGATATCATCCCCGAGGTGGTCAAGGTAATCTTAGGTTTACGACCGGCCAAGACGGCTCCTTACCGCCTGCCCGAGCTCTGCCCCATCTGTCAGTCCCCAACCTTGCGCGTCGAGGGCGAGGCAGCGATCCGTTGCTCGAACCCGACCTGTTTTTCAGTCGAGGCTAGACGGCTCGAACACTTTGTCAGTCAGGCGGCCTTTGATATCGAGGGCCTGGGTCCGCGCCTGTTGGAGAGGCTACTCGAGCTCGGTCTGATCAAGAACTTTGCCGACCTTTTTCGACTCGAGGTAGCCGATTTGGCGGCTCTCGACGGTTTCCAGGAGAAGCTAGCCTCGAAACTGCATCGTTCTATTC
>CAZQGJ010000060.1:0-2835 GCA_964592905.1 uncultured Candidatus Saccharibacteria bacterium
GATGCGTCGGGCGACGATCATCAGTTTGCCCGTACCGGCAACCGGGGCGGTGGCCGTTGGGCTGGCGCTCGGCGCTAGAGTCGGCGTTGGGCTAGGGACAACGGACTTGCCCGGCTCGACATCAACCCAAACGTTGGCAACCTGTTGACCGGATCCAAGATTAACCTTGTACTGAAAGAACTTGCCAACTCGATCAAGCTGATAGCTGGCTAAATAGATATTGCCGTTACACTCGGTTGACGGATTGTCAGTCGGGTTTGGCACTTCGATCCAGTCGCTGGCCTTGGGGTCAAGCGTGCCGGCGCTATCGCTAACCCGATAATAGAATTTAAGTGTTTTTTCGGTTAACTTTTTAGGATTGCGGAAACCGATGGTCAGATTGATCCAACGCGAAGTAGCCGCATCTTTACTAGTTAACGGCTTAGAGATTAAGAAGTTATTATCGATCAACGGTCGACCGGCGAGCTGGGTCTTGCTGACCGCTAGGCCCTTGGAGTCGGTATATTCGGTCAGATCGACGCTTTTCGGGTCGGCATATTTCTTTTTTAGACAAGGACCGATATCGGCTTTGCTGGCCAACGATTCGTAGGCCTGGGCGGTGGTATTAGCGGTTCGCTTGGTCCACCAACCCTGAAAGATCCGGACGGTTGCCCCGCTCGATTCGAACTTAGCGTCACTGGGGGCGCTTGGCGAAGGACTGAGGCTAGGACTGACAGTTGGACTAGTGCCTGGGCTGAGCGTTGGAGTTAGGCTCGGAGTGGCGCTTGGACTGAGAGAAGGACTTGGGCTCAGACTCGGGCTGGTCTTGCCCTGTTTAGCAGTTACTAAAGTTGAGGCATCTGAGCCGTTACGGCTAGTCACAAAAACAAAGAGGGCGACAGCAATCGCCAAGGCTAAACCACCGATAATGATCTGTCTTTGGGTCACGCTGGCCCCTCCTTAGTTATATCTAGCGTAGCAACTAGTTAGAACTCTTGTCAAACAGCTCGGCCTGTCGCTTGAGCGGCCAAAGCTCGGCAACGACTGTCGGGTCGGCGCTCCGTCGTTTGACTTCGAGCTGATTAGCGGCCAAAGTCCGACTGCTGACCACTACTCGATATGGCAAACCCAATAGATCGGCATCGGCAAACTTTTGCCCGGCGCTAATCGGTCGATCGTCCAATAACACTGATCTGCCTTGGCTGATCCAGTCGCAATAGAGCTCCTCGACCTTGGCCTTTTCAGTTGGTTCACGGGTTAGATCAATCAGGTGGACGCGATATGGCGCTACGCTGATGGGCCAGATTAAACCGGCCTGATCCTGATGAACGAGAGCCAGCATGGCTAAAGCTCGACCCAAGCCAATACCGTAAGAGGCGGACCAAAAAGGTTGAGCGCTGCCATCTTCGGCGGTGTAATGAATCGCCATCTCGCGCGAGAACTTCTGTCCCAGATTAAAGATATTGCCAAGCTCAACCGTTCGCTCTAGCTTTAACTCTGCTCCATGGGTAGGGCATTTGGTCTCGAGCCGATCGCGAACCTCGTCGTTAAAGGCGTAGTCCCCCTCTGGACAACGATAAACTTGATCCTCGCCCAGGAGATGAGGCGATTGAAACTCGTGACTAAAACCATCGGTAAAGATACCACCCGAAGCCAAGGTATAGTAGACCGGCAGTTCCAGCTCGGCAAAGATGCGGAGATAGGCCTCTTTGACCTGGTCGTAAAACTCCAGTAAATCGGCCTCGGTCAGGTGATGTGAGTAGAGATCTTTCATCGTGAACTCACGCGTGCGCAGCAGTCCAGACTTGGCCCGCGGCTCGTGACGATACTTGGTCTGAATATGAAACTGTGCCAAAGGCAGATCTTGATAGGACAGATTTTGGCTGGCTAAGAGATCAAGGTGGAGCTCTTCGTGCGTCATCGACAATCCGAGTTCACGCTTCGAAGCATCGGTAAACTGATACATATCGCCGGTTAATTTCTCCCAGCGACCAGAGCGTTGCCAGATTTCTCGAGGGTTGAGCGTCGGCATCAAAATCTCGCTAGCGCCAATAGCCAACATCTCGCGGCGAATAATCGCCGCAATCTTTTGCTGCACCAAAAAGCCCAGCGGTCCGAGCGTAAAGACACCGGACATAACCTGGTGGATAAAACCACCACGAACTAATAGGGCTGTGCCTGCATCGTCGGCATAGGCCGGGGCGGTTTTTTGAGTTTTAGGAAAAAGTTGACTCTGTCGCATAGCTTGATACTAGCCAGTCGGCCTCATTAAGTCAAACGTCTGGCTACGACAGCAGCTTACGATAGCAGCTGCAAAATGTCTTTGTAAGTAATGGCCAAGATCAAGATTAAGAAAAAGGCGAACCCGACCAGGTGCAACAGGCTCTCGATCTGATGAGCCAAAACCCGACGACCTTTGTTCAATCGTTCGAGAATAATAAATAACAAGTGCCCGCCATCGAGCGCCGGAATCGGCAAAACGTTGAGCACCGCCAAGTTAGCCGAGAGGAGGGCGGTAAAGGCGGCCAAGGGCCAAAAACCGGCGGCTAGATAGTCTTTGGTGGCAACATAGATACCGACCGGACCGGCCGCGCCTTCGGGAATCGATTGCGTCGTCACGGTGGTGGCCAAAAACTGAACGATGCCGACAACCAGCACGCTGAGGGCGCGGCCGGTCTCGTAAATGGCGTAGATCGGTGCCCAATAAAAAGGCAGACGATAGGTCGTCCGATCGTTGAGAGCCACTCCCAAAACTGGTGGCTTCTGATTGAGCTCACCGGACAAGACTAGGTCTTGGCCGTTACGCTTAATCTGGATTTCGACCGTTTGACCGGCCTTGGTCTGCAGCTGTTCGAT
>CAZQGJ010000061.1:0-2683 GCA_964592905.1 uncultured Candidatus Saccharibacteria bacterium
GCGAGATCATAAGCGAATAAATAATGCTCAAGGGCCTGTTGCGTTAAGATTACTACCGAAATCTCAGTATGCTGTGCGTTAGAGATTTGATACCTTTCGACATTTCCAATTGCAACACATGGCTTAATAATTCATTTAGTTTGGCAGGGGTGGTCGGGATCGAACCGACAGTCCCGGTTTTGGAGACCGGTGGTTTACCATTAACCGACACCCCTCTACCGATTAGAGTAACACAAACAGGTTCAGAGAGCAATCCAAAGAGCTATTACTCAAGCCACTCTACAGTCAGTCGCAGTGACTAATTGTAACCCGGCTGGCTGACCTTGTTTAGGCTTTGACTTCTTTATGTTCAGTAATCTGGCGGCAAGTGGCGCAGAACTTCTTGAGAACGAGCTTTTCCGGATCGTTGATACGATTTTTTTCGGTTCGATAATTAGTCCGCTTGCAAGCGGCACAACTAATTGAAAACTCGATTCGATTACCTTTTTTAGCCATGATATTCCTTTATATAGATTAAAGATTTCTAAAATACTCAATTAAGCGGGCAAATCGTGTGGCGGCGGGACTCTGGAGCCGACACGCGGGATTGAACCGCGGACCTACTCCTTACCATGGAGCCGCTCTACCACTGAGCTATGTCGGCATGGTGCCGGGTGAAGGATTCGAACCTCCGTAGCCGTAGGCGCCTGATTTACAGTCAGGTGTGATTGACCGCTCCACCAACCCGGCAAATCTAGGATTTGCATAAATTTAGTCGACTCAAGAGTAGACTGGAGCCGACACGCGGACTTGAACCGCGGACCCGCTGTTTACAAAACAGCCGCTCTGCCACTGAGCTATGTCGGCCTAGCGGTAATATAGCACAGATTAGCCGTGTTTGCCAAGATAGGCGTAGCCAATTGCCGCGGCCGCCTGCGCCACATTAAGCGAGCCACCATCGCCTAACATTGGCAGCGCCACAAACTGTTCAATTAAGTCGTCTTCAACGCCCTCTAGACCGGCAATCTCGTGACCCAAAATCAAGGCCACTCGCTTTGGCCAGGCATACTCTCGGTAATCTATCGCCTCGGGCATTAGCTCGACCCCGACTATAGTGTAATCGGCCGCCCTCAACCAGTTAATCGCCGCGCTTAGTTCAGAAAAATAGCTCTGCCGTTCGCTTCGAAGTAACGGCTGATAACCAGACAAGGCGGTTTTTTGTAGTTTAGTCGCTATCGCCTGTTGCTCCCAACTCGGTCGATGGTCGGGTAGGATTTGACTCAAACCCAACTCATCATGAGGCGGATGAGGGGCGAAACCAGTGGTGACCAAACTGGCCCCCAAGGCATCGGCGAGACGCATCAATGAACCGATATTAAAGATCGACCGAACCGAATCGGCTACCAGGACTAGATCGGTCGCCAACGCCGGTCGCGAGTCAACTGGCATTAGTTGCGCTCGAAGCTGCGTTTACCCTGTAAATGATCGAGCATCTTGCGATATTTTCGGTTCGAGGGATCGTATTTGAGCGCCTGCTCTAAACTATTGATGGCTTTGGTATTCGAGCCGAGCTCGACATAGGCCAAGGCCAGATTATAGTGACGGGTGGCCAAGGTCGGATCTAGCTTGATCGCCTGTTGAAAGGCATCGCGGGCATCGACAAAGTTCTCATCGGTCAGATAGATGATGCCGAGCCGTGTATAGATCAAAGGATTTTTAGGCTGGAGGGTGGCGAGCTTCAGATACAGTCGTTCTGCCTTGCGATAATCGCGCAGTTCAAAGGCATCGTCGGCCTCGACTAATAACCGCTCATGTGGCTCGAGAGCGACGTTTTTATTCGCTTTAGTCGGGAGTGGCGGCTTAGACTCGAAAACAGGTCGAACCTCAGGTGTCTCAGCAATCGGCATCGAGAGCTCATTAAGTTGAGGCACTACTCTATCCTCACGAGCTGGAACAGTCTCGGCCCGCTTCTCTATAACAGGTTTACGAGAGCCCTCAACCAATCGGTCAGCATGGCGATCGGCTGACCAAAAGGTTGGTCGGGGTAAGGCCACCTTGACTCTGATTTTTGGTAAGCGCTTAATCGAACGGGCCAAAAAACCTTCGATGACCGTGCCGAGCCAATCCAAATCTAACCAGCCAGGCGTACCAGCTACCGGCTTAGGGCGCTGTCTTTCGGTCTCGCTTAACTCCAACGCCTTGGGTAAGCGTCGGATTAAAATGATAAAGATGATGGCCAAAGCCAAAAAAATCAAAACTATTGGAAGCATAGCTACCTAGCGCCTATCATAGAGGGATAAGAGTAAATTGACAAGCCAGAGACGCTGATTAGGGGCGCCAGCCAACTCTTGGTAGGCGGTGGTCAGTCGCCAGAGCGCCGGCCAGTTACCCTGTTGCCTCGCCTTCTCTTGCCAATCGCGTACCAGCTCTGTGGTCTCGCCTTGTTTCAGCCAATTCGGGACCATAGCCATGGCCAAGGCTAGCGTTGGTTGACCGGTAATCGCCTCTAAAGCCAGATTCGAAGGGCGTTGCCACTCCCCCGTCTCGGACCGAGTAGATTCTGGTAATAAGGAAAAGATTTGCAGCCGACTGGCCAGCGTTGGCAACAGACTGTCAACCGATTCGATCTGAAAGAGCCAGCTAATTCGCTCCTGCCGATCTTCGATCAGCTTTAATAGCGCGTTAGCGGCCTCGTCGGTCAGTC
>CAZQGJ010000062.1:0-2667 GCA_964592905.1 uncultured Candidatus Saccharibacteria bacterium
CGCCATAATGAGGCTATGTTACTGCTACTCATCTGGCTCGTCATCAGCCTAGCTCTCGGTCAGGCCATTCTGCAAAGCTGGCAGAGCCGATTCAACGTTCTCGAACGGCTCGTCTTTGGTTTGCTTTTGGGCTTATTGGCCATCGGCTTAACGAGTTTTATCTTGGCTAGTCTCGGTCTGGCACAGGATCTCGCCTTGGGTTTAAGCCTAGTCTGTAGCGCCGGCTACCTGATTAGTCGCGACCGGCGTAATTTTAAACTGAATCAAGAGGGGATTCATCAATCGCTCAAGGCACAGATCAAAGAGTGGCGCGCCTTACCCAAAAGTTATCTCTGGCTACTACCGTTAGTCGGTTATTTTTGTCTGGCTATAATTCAACTAATAGGCGAGCGAGAGGGCCAGCTGACTGTCGGCTTCTATACCGTCTATGGCGACTATGCCCTGCATTTGCGACAGATCGAGTTCTTTCGCGCCAGCCCTTGGCTCAGTCTCGAGAACCCCCTGATCGCCGGGCTAAAACTGAACTATCCGCCGTTAGTTAACTATTTGGCCTCGCTCTTAACTCAGACCGGCCTCTCGAGTCTGGCCGCTCTCAAGGCAACCTCGCTACTCGGTAACCTAGCCTTACTCCTCGCCCTCTATCGAGTCGGGCAGCGTCTCTTCCGACCAGAGGTAGGCCTAATCCTCACCTATCTCGTCATCTTGGCCGGCGGAGCTGGCGTCCTTAATCTAGTGAGCGACCTCTGGCACCGTCAGTATTTTTGGCAGGCCAGTAGCTATCAACCGCTACTTTATACTAACTCGCCCCTCAATCAGCCGCATAATCAGGCTTATTGGTTGATGAATTTTAGCTTCGCCGAGTTTTTGCCCCAACGCGGCTTTAGTTACGGCCTAACGCTAACTCTTCTCGCCTGGCTTGAGTTTTATCAGTGGCTAGAGGTTAAGGCCAAAATTTCAATCAAGCGAATCGAGTGGGGGAGAGTCCTCAGTTTTGCCCTACTCTTGGCTAGTCTAATCTTGATTCATCCGCATAGCGGCTTAACGCTGAGCATTCTCTTGGCCTGTAATTTTTTGGTCTTAGGGTGGGGGAGAGGCTGGTCAGTTTGGCGACAGCCGTTATTGGCTTTGGGGCTAGCTAGCCTCTTTGGTTGGTTATTACTTAAGAATTATTTAATCTTTGGCGATAGCTTTAAGTTGCATCTGATCGCCGGCTGGCTCCCCGACCAGGCCACTGCCTCGCCTTGGGCTTTGACCCTGTTCTGGCTCAAAAATGCCGGCGCCACTTGGCTGTTCGGCGGCTTAGTCGGCTTAATCTATTGGTTCAAGCGCGCTACAGAACTACGCCAAAAACGAGAGGCTTTAAGCTTGGCCCAGTTAATCTGGTCGAGCCTCTTGGCCGCTTGGCTGATCGCTCTGCTGGCTAACTTCGTTCAGTGGCAAACTTGGCTTTGGGATAACACCAAGCTACTGACCATGGCCTACCTCTTAATGAGTCTGCCGTTAGCGATCTGGCTGACCGATCTATTAGCGCAACTAAGGACTCCCCTCTGGCGCGGTTCAAAACTCTTAAGCTTTGGCGCGAGATTAGGCATCTTAATCTTGGCTCTCTTCTATCTGACCGGAGCCGGCCTAGTCGATAATCTGTCGGTCTTGAGCTCGAGTCGAGAGCCTTTGGTCTTAGCCGAGCTGGCCGATCGTCAGGCTATCCAGGCGCTCGCTAGTCAGCTGCTCTCGCCTACTCCGGCGTTGACCGCCAGTTGGCGTCGGCCAAAAACTAAAACCAGACCGATCATCGCCAGCGGCACGGCTCACAATCATCCGTTGAGCCTGTTTACTGGATTGTTGCTCTATCAAGGTTACGAGGGCTGGATCCATAGCTATGGCTTTAATTTCGAACCTCGGCTGACGTTATTGCGCCAGTTCTATGCCGGTAACCGGACCGCCCGCGACGAGCTAGTTAAGCAGGGCGTAACCTACTTTTTACTCTCTAATTACGAGCGCTCACAATATCAAATCAGCCCCGCAAGCGAGGCTGAAATTACGGCTGGTTCACGCTTAATTACGACGCAGGGTCAGTTTCAGCTGTGGCAGCTTTAGAGCTCAATCGTTTGGCGGCTGGCGACTCGGGCAATAAGGTTGTGACTAAGAGTTCGAGGACCTGACGGCTGGCCTCGGCTTTGGCCGGGTCAATCCCCTCGTTCTCGGCAATCTTACCGAGAATTAGACCAACCTTGGCCGCCTCGATCGCCTTGGGTCGCAAGGCTTTGTGAGCGTCACCCGCCGGCAACTTCTGTTGCTCAAAAAGCTCTTCGAGACTCAGGCCAAGATATTTAGCTTGGGCCGTATACTGATGTTCCAGTCGGTGAATCTCGTTATGAATAAAGGCCTCTGGCACATCGACCTTAGTTTTTTCGATTAAGGTTTTCAGAATTAGGTCGTAGCTAGCGTTCTCCTGTTGAATCGCTTTGTCCTGCTCGAGGTTCTGTTGCAAGGCAGCCTCGGCGGCGGCCTGATCGGCAAACTGGAGCTTAGAATACCACTCTGGGCCATAGATTTGAGCTAGCTCGCCAGTCACCTTGTCGAGGTCTTGACTGGTGACCGGTTCGGTTGGCGGTAACTTCAATTTAAACTGTCGGTAGGCCGGAAGCTTGATCTCGGGCATACAAT
>CAZQGJ010000063.1:0-2632 GCA_964592905.1 uncultured Candidatus Saccharibacteria bacterium
AGAGAGTCGGACTGAGTCTGGCTAGCCAACGCTGGCGAGATTGAGTCAGGCAACGGCAGAGCGGATCTGGAAACTGACCACAGGGACATAGGTTAGTCGTGGCGACGAGTTGCCAAGGGGCAGCGAGGCGATCTATACGATCGAAAAGCAATTTAAGACGACTCAACCAGGCAGCCGAACGATCGAGTAACTCAGGCACTAAGATTAAAGTCGGTAAGGCTATTGGCCAGTTATCGAGCTGACGCCAATCGCTAAAACTCTCGAGACGAATAACCGATAACCGCCGATCGCCAAGAGCGCGGCTTTGCCAAAGCCCGGCCTGGCTGAGCTCGGTTTGGTCTAGACATCGATACTGTAAAAAATCCTCTACCAAACGGGACTTACCGATACCGGTGCGACCAGCAATTAGACTCGAAGCGCCCGAGAGTAGTAAGAGCGGTAAATAGTTAGCCAAATCATTCAGAAGCTCTGGCGTCGCTAGGCCCGCAGTTGGCTGGGTGAGTTGCGGCTGGATTTGACCGTTGTTAGCCCTTCGAGTCTGACCGAGCACTAAGGATTCATTATCCAGAGGTAAGAGCGTCTCTAAAGTTAGCAGGGCCTTCGGTGTCAGGTCTGGATCAAGATGGTCGATGGTTAGTGTTTGAATCGTTGACCGGTGCGATTTGAAACGAGCCGAAAGTAAGGTCAAGTTAGCCGGTATTTCTGACTGTGATAGCCCATAATCGTCGAACCAGTCAACTGGCTGAATTTGGCCATCGCTCTCGAGCTGACCGACTACATAACGCAGTCGCGGCCAATTGCGACCGAGGGTCAGCATTAGATACAGTAGCGGCCAGATTAACGGTTCGAGTCGATCGGGTAGCTGATCGAGCTCTATCGTCAGCCGATAGTTAAGACTAGGTAGTTTAAGCAGGCGTCGGAAGCGAGTAAGTTCGCGCCTTAAGCGGGTGACACTACCAGTCGGACCATATAATTCGAGAATTGGTAAGCTCCGTCCGAGCTGACCGCTCAGCTTGATAATCTTGAGTTTACCGTTGATACGAACTAGGGTCATCAGTTGATGTGGGATCATGATTTAGTTATAACGAAGCAAAGATTAAATAAATCTAAACTTTTCCTATCGTTGTAACGTATAGTTCTGCAGGCTTAACTCAGGTTTAACTCTTTACAGTCAGGTGTCAATTTGTTAATCTGCAGTTGTCGCGGGTGTAGTTCACTGGTAGAACGTCTCCTTGCCATGGAGAAGGCAGTGGGTTCGATTCCCATCACCCGCTCCAGCTTTGGCGCTGCGACGAGGGCGTGGTAGCCAAGCGGTAAGGCAGAGGTCTGCAAAACCTCCATACGCGGGTTCGATTCCCGCCCACGCCTCCAAAAATATGTTAAAAACCATTCTCACTATCTCCCTTGATCTTTTAGCTCTCGGCTTAATCTTAGCCGTCTTAGTTCAACAGCGCGGCACTGGCCTCGGTCGTTCTTTTGGTGGTTCGAACGCCGTTTATCGAGTTCGCCGCGGTGCCGAACGCTTTATCTTTAATGCCACCATCGTCCTAGCGATCTGTTTCGTTGGCGTTACTATCGCTCTTTATTTAATCTAACCAAGTTAGGCTCATCTTATGAAGTTTATTCAAAGGCTAAACCAGCTCGGCACTTCGCTTAAAGCGTTGCCACAGGTCCTTAACCGACGCGATAAACAGCTAGTGGGGCTGGCTAGTTTAATCTTGATCGTTGGCCTAGTTCTCGGTTGGCGAGAGTATCTGAACCGAACTGAAATAAAACCGGTCGAAGGTGGCGTCTATTTAGAGGGCCTGGTTAATCCAACCGCTATCGAACTCGATCAGCTGACCACGAAATTAACTCGTATCGGCCTAACCTATGTCGATGCCAATCTCGAGATCAAGGGTGGTATCGCCGAAAACTTTACCGTTAGTAGCGATGCCAAGACCTATACCTTTAATCTCAAGAGTGGTTATTTAGCTCAAGACGTGATCGATCTCTATCAAGGACTCGATAGCTTTCAGGGTATTACCATGACGGCTCCGAGCGATAATCAAGTCGTTTTCGCCCTCAAGCAACCTTTGGGACTGTTTGAGAGCTTTGTTAGTGAGCCAATCTTTGAAGCTGGCCCCTATATCCTAGATAAATCGACTAAAACTGAACTAATCTTTAAGGCCAACCCTGATTCAGCCGTAGGCAAACCATATATTAACAAACTCATTTTTACCTTTTACTCAGACGCTGACAGGGCCAAGGCCGCTTTTCAAAGGCAAGAGATTATGGCAATCGATCAAGCCGTTGCTGACTTACCGCGAACCAAAAATTATCAGCTTGAACTTAACGTCCGTCCAGCCCTCTTCTTTAATTTAGAGAAGCCAGCCTTGGCGCCAATAGCCATCCGAACTAAGATTCGTGATAAACAGCAGTTTGAAACGCCACTCGAACTGACGATGGTCACTAGCCAAGACCCCGAGGAGCTGGAGCTGGCCAACAAGGTCAAGGCAGAGTTAGAACAGCTGAATTTAAAGATCTCACTTTCGAGCGTCAACCAGTTAACCTTAGAGCGAGATATTCTGGCTGGCGGTAACTACGACCTGTTGATTGAAAAGATTAATTACGGTTATGACCTCGATCGCTA
>CAZQGJ010000064.1:0-2408 GCA_964592905.1 uncultured Candidatus Saccharibacteria bacterium
CGGATCTGATTGAGCAGCGAACAGAGGATTATTAGGTTAAAGCCAGAGACAGCGACTAGATGGCTTAAGCCAGTTTGACGAAAGTTGTCGATCGTCTCTGGCGAGAGTGATTGAGTATTGCCGGTTAATACAGCTAGATTGAGGGCTGGATGATAAGTGATCGCCTCGGCAAAGTTTTGGCTTAAACTAGCCTGAAAAGCGGCCGGCCACGGTTTGAGCCACTCGATAATTCGCAATCCGGGCCCTAGGTTAGATAAGTCGGGTAGTTCTGGCCAAAGCCAGCGAGCAACGATTAAGCCTAGGCAACAGAAGGGGATTAACCAGCGTTGAGTCGATAACGAAGAGATGGCAGACATAGACCAAAGATAGCTCGTGAAAGATTAAAAAAATCTAAATATAACTCTCAAGACAGCCAACTCTTGCCTGTCCGCTTTGGCTAATGTAAACTTAACTTGACAACTAAAAAGGATAGCCAGCTATGACTAAAAATACTCAACCATTGGTAGACGAATCAGCTGAATTAGAATCAACAGAGACCGAATCAACCGAGAGTGATTCTGCCGAGATTCATGAACCTGCATCAGCTGCATCGGCCTCAAACGCTCCTGCCGTAGAGGGAATGATCAGCCTCGCCCAGTATCAGTCGTTAGCCGCCGAATACGCTAACTACCAGAAACGGACCGAGCAACATCTGTTAGGGCTCAAATCCAGTCTCGAGGCCAAGCTACTAGTCGAGATAGCACCGTTACTCGATAACTTGGCTTTGGCCAAAAATTATCAACCTCAAGAGCTAGCTGATAACCAGTGGGCGAACGGCTTAATCATGATCGGTCAACAGGCTCAAGTCCTCTTCGAGAGCTGGGGCATCACGGCCATACCAACCGTTGGCGAGAGCTTTGATCCACGTTGGCACGAGGCGATTGCCGAGCAACCGGCCACCGACAAGGCCAAGCCAGGCCAGATTATGATTCAAGTCGAGGCCGGCTATCGTCGAGGCGACCAGGTCCTGCGAGTAGCCAAGGTCATCGTCGCTGCTTAGATGTTGCTTAGACTCTGTTTTAGCGGTGCCTAGGTACTAATAGAGTACTTCAGCCAATTCCTACCCTGATTTGACCAACCCCTTGACAACAATGTAAAGAAAACTTTACAATAACAGCAGACCCGATAATAGAACTGGTCATCAAGTGAAATGTAATGGAGGCAAAATGGCAAAAATTATTGGCATCGATCTGGGTACAACCAACTCGGTGGCTTCGGTCATCGAAGGTGGTCAACCTAAAGTTATTCCATCAGCCGAAGGAGCGGCCATCGTTCCTTCTATAGTAGCCGAAACTAAGACCAAAGAACGCCTAGTGGGCGTCTTGGCCAAGCGACAGGCGGTGACTAACGCCGATAATACTATCTATTCAGCCAAGCGCTTAATGGGCCGGGCTTTTACTGACGCCGAGGTTAAAAAGACTCAGGCGATGGTGCCTTACACTATCGAAGCAGCTGGTAAGGGCGTCAAAGTCAAGATGGGTGATAAAAGTTACTCCCCTCAAGAGATTGCTGCCTTTATTCTTCAGAAAATCAAACAAGACGCCGAGAGCTTTTTGGGCGGACCGGTCACCGAAGCGGTTATTACCGTTCCGGCTTACTTTAACGATGCCCAGCGCCAGGCCACCAAAGATGCCGGTAAGATTGCCGGTCTCGAAGTCAAGCGAATTATTAACGAGCCAACTGCCGCCGCTCTAGCTTATGGCCTCGATCGACAGAATAAAAAAGATCAAAAGATCGCCGTCTACGATTTTGGTGGCGGTACTTTTGATATCACCATTCTCGAGATGGGCTTAGCCGGTGAAGAGGCCAGTTTCGAGGTTCTCTCGACAAATGGCGACACTCACCTTGGTGGTGATGATGCCGATCAACTGATCATGAACTATCTTATTGATGAGTATAAAAAGACCGATGGTATCGATTTAGGCAAGGATAAGACAGCGATTCAACGCCTTAAAGAGGCAGCTGAAAAGGCTAAGATCGAGCTTTCACAGACTGGTCAAACCGAGATCAATCTACCGTTTATCACGGCCGATAGCTCTGGACCGAAGCACTTAGTCATGTCTATTACCCGAGCCAAACTCGAACAGTTGGTCGGTGATTTGATTCGCCAGACTAAACCGATCGTGACTCAGGCCTTAGCTGACGCTAAGCTTGAGGCGAAAGCGATCGACGAAGTCATTCTAGTCGGTGGTATGACCCGAATGCCGCTGATTCAAGAATTAGTTAAAGAGCTCTTTGGTAAAGAGCCAAACCAGAGCGTTAACCCTGACGAGGCAGTGGCTCTGGGCGCTGCTATCCAAGGCGGTGTCTTGGCCGGTGAGGTTAAAGATGTCCTATTGCTCGATGTCACTCCACTTTCCTTAGGTATC
>CAZQGJ010000065.1:0-2339 GCA_964592905.1 uncultured Candidatus Saccharibacteria bacterium
GAGACGATCGAAGCGGCTCTGACCGTCGCCGAAACCGGCCACTTGGTCATTGCCACCTTGCACACCAATACGGCCGCTCAAACTGCCGACCGCATTATCGATGCCTTTCCGCCGCATCAACAGTCGCAGGCCCGAACGCAGCTGGCCAATAGCCTATTGGCGATCGTTTCCCAGCGCTTACTCCCCAAGGTGGCTGGCGGTAGAGTTGCGGCCGCCGAGATTATGCTAGCCACCTCGGCCGTGCGCAATATTATTCGCGAGGCCAAAACTCATCAGCTCAATAACGTTATTCAGACCTCGGGTAGCGAGGGGATGATCTCACTCGACAAAGTCCTGGCCGAATTAGTCAGTAAAGGCGAAATTACGATGGACGAGGCGCTCAACTGGGCCTACGATCAAAAAGCCTTCAAAGCCATGGTGTATTAGGCCAATTTAGATGATTCAAAGCTTAATTAATTTCTGGTGGCAGCTATGGCCGTCGCGACGGGTGATTAACCTGAGCGACCGAGCCTTTTTAGTCCGCCAGCTAGCTACTATGCTCGAGAGTGGCATCACTCTCGATGTGGCTCTGAAGCTCTTAATTAAGTCGAGTCGAAATCCTCGTTTGACCGATAGTTTGCAACAGATTCTGACCGCGATCGAGAGCGGCGCGCCACTGTCGCAGGCAATGGCCAGCCAAGCTGGGCTGTTTGACGATTATTTTGTCGCCGTTGTGCGAGCCGGCGAGGCGACTGGCCGCATCGAACGCTCGTTGGGCAATCTGGCGGTCGGACTCGAAACTGAACGCAATATCGTGTCACGACTACGCAGCGCTATGGTTTATCCTGTTTTTGTGGTCATCGCTATGATGGCCGTCGCAGTGTTGATGCTGACGCGGGTCATTCCTCAGCTAGCCGGACTCTTTGCCGAGGCCGAGACCGAACTGCCGTTGGCGACGCGGTTCTTATTAGCCCTCTCTAACTTTACGGTGGCCTATTATCCCTATCTCTTGCTCTTACTAATTGGCTTAGCTGTCCTAGTTGGACAGCTCAGCCGCAATATTAACTTTAAACTTTTTGTTGATCGGCTCTGGCTGAAGCTACCCGGCGGCTTAGCCGAGTCTCTCTATATGAGTCGCTTTACACTCAATATGAGTCTGTTAATCGGCGCTGGCATCTCGATTATCGAGGCTTTGACGATTACGGCTGAAACGATGCAAAATCGTTACTACCAAGTTACTATCGAGCAGTTTAAAACCCAGGTCGAGCGCGGTATCCCGCTCTCTAACCCGATGAGCCGGAGCCGACTCTTTCCGCCCGTTTTGGCCGAGATGGTCTTGATCGGTGAGCAGACCGGCAAGTTAGACACCATCTTGCTACGCCTGTCGGATTACTATGGAACAGAGTTAGACACCAAGATTAAAAACTTAGCCGCTTTACTCGAACCAACAATCATTGTTATATTAGGACTAGGCGTTGCATTCTTGGTTACAGCGGTTCTGTTACCAATTTACAATCTGGCCAGCCTGAACTAACAGCCGCTGACGATCAACCCGAGTGTCGCATCAGACATTCAGGTTGGCAGTTAGCTGCCATTCCGCCCCTGGGGAAAGGTCGATCGGAATGAAGGAGGACAATTGAGAAGAGTTGGTTTTTCACTTATCGAGCTACTGGTCACGATCGCGATTATCGCGATTCTAGCCACGCTCACCGTTGGTTCATTCACTACCGCCAGGGCTTCGGCCCGCGATGCGGAGCGTAAGACCAATCTCGAATCAATTCGTCTGGCGCTGGAAAGCTATGCTAATGCCAACGGCGGAGTTTATCCTTCGACCGGTGGCAATTTCCAGACCTGGTCAGCTACCAGTGTGCCGACTAACTTAGCCCTCAACCAGCTAGTTCAGTCTGGCGATCTGCAGCTGCCTAGACCGGCCCGCGAGGGCGAAATCTACGCCTATCGGACCAACCGTAGCGGCGAATCGTTACTTTACGATGTTGACCGCACCTTATTACCTGGTTACTCCCAAGCGCTGGCCTCGAGCCAATTTGCCCTCTATGCCAAATTAGAGCGACCAAAGCTCGATGACACGCTCTGGACAGTTACCAGCGGCGCTCGCAGTAGCGAGCAAAATATTCCGGTTGGGGCACCTATTTTCCCCTAGGCAATCTGTTATTATTTATCTATTCAAGGCAATCCATAAGGAGGATTAAATGAATCGAAAAGGGTTTACTCTAGTTGAGTTACTCGTCGTCATTGCCGTTATTGGTATCCTGGCTGCAACGTTCTTGCTCCAGCTCAACGGCGTTCGAGCCAAGGCGCGCGATAGTCAGCGCAAGAGCCATCTTTCAGCTATCAAGGCT
>CAZQGJ010000066.1:0-2261 GCA_964592905.1 uncultured Candidatus Saccharibacteria bacterium
GCGCTCATGTGAGTGCACGCCACCGTTGCTAATTAAGCCGATCAAGTGAACCTTACCGTTGGTAGTGCGGACGTGATCGATAGCCTGCTGAAAGGCGGAGTTGTTGGCAAACTCTCCGGATTCGATATCCTGGTCGATTCTGACTAGATCTTGATAGAGGACTGAACCGGCCCCGATGGTCATGTGTCCAACCTCGCTATTACCGATCTGCCCCTCTGGTAAACCGACAGCTAGGCCTGAGGCTTCGAGAGTAGTCATCGGATACTCTTGACAGAGTCGATCGTAATTTGGAGTCTTGGCGAGGGCTACGCCGTTATGCTCTGTCTCTGGTGAGATGCCCCAACCATCGAGCACCACCAAGAGGGTCGGTGAGGTTTTCGGTTTAGAGCTTGGCATACCCGGCCTTGTCGCTTAACTCTGACTCGATTCGCAGCAGTTGATTATATTTGGCCACTCGGTCAGAGCGCGAGAGTGAACCAGTTTTGATCTGTCCGGTCCCCAATCCGACTACTAGATCGGCAATGGTGGTATCCTCAGTTTCGCCAGACCGGTGCGAGATAATCGCTCGGAAGTTATTTTGATGAGCCAGATCGATCGCTGCGACCGTTTCGCTCAAGGTGCCAATCTGATTGAGTTTAATCAGAATAGCGTTGCCGGCCTGACGATCGATACCCTGTTGTAAGCGTTCAGTGTTGGTAACAAAGAGATCGTCGCCAACTAGTTGGATTTTGTCGCCAATCGCTTTAGTCAGATCGATGTAGCCTTGCCAATCGTCCTCGGCCAAAGCATCTTCGATAGAGAAGATCGGATACTGTTTGGTCCAGTCTTGATAGAGCTCAATCATCTCGGCCGTCGAGAGCTGACGATTTTCACTGGCTAAGTTGTATTGATCGTTCTCGTATAGTTCAGTTGCGGCCACGTCAAGCGCGATCTTAATCTGTTCTCCCAACTGATAGCCAGCTGATTTACAGGCCCGTTCGATTAGTTCGATGGCTAGCTGATTTTTCTTGAGACTAGGCGCAAAGCCGCCCTCGTCGCCAACCGTTGTGCCAAAGCCGTCTTTCGTCAGCTCCTTTTTGAGACTGGCAAAGATCTCGGCACCGGCGCGCAGCGCCTCGCTGAAGCTCTTGAAGCCGATCGGCATGATCATAAACTCTTGAAAATCAGTCGATTGGTCAGCGTGCTTGCCCCCATTCAAAATATTCATCATCGGCACTGGCAGAGACATCGGTCGAGGAGAGTTGGATAGTTTTGATAAATATTGATAGAGCGGTAACTGTTGTTTCAGAGCGGCAGCCTTGGCAAAGGCCAAGGAGACTGCCAGAATAGCGTTCGCTCCAAGTCGGCCCTTGTTGGCTGTGCCGTCTAGCTTTATCATCGCCTGATCCAGCGACTCTTGGTCGTAACTTTGACCAACTAAGGCTTGACTCAACTCCTGATTAATCGCCTCAACAGCCTGTAACACTCCTTTACCGTTATAGCGTAAGCCACCATCGCGCTTTTCGATCGCCTCGTGTGAGCCGGTTGATGCTCCCGAGGGAACCGCGCCGCGACCCCAATCGCCGCTATCAAGCCAGAGGTCGGCTTCGACGGTTGGGTTGCCACGCGAGTCTAAGATCTCTCGACCAATAATTTTAGTAATTTTGTGCATCAACTGCTCCTGATCTCTTTTGGATACTCTCTAACCTTAGTCCTGGTTAGCGAAAAGTCAAATCCTTAACCCTTGACTTTATAGCTCGTAATCGGTCAAAACTATGCTAAGATTCAATTTAGTTTCCATTTACGTTGGTGTGCGATGTGCGTTCTAGGACTAGTCGGTATCGCCTCTAGTGCATAATAAAAAGGAGTCTCGAGTGTCAGCTAAAATTCGTCAATCTTGGACAGAGTTAAAACCACTCATAACCCGTTGGTTACCGTATAAGTTATGGTTGATTAGTCTGGTCGCGATGCTCGGCTCGCTCTATTTCTCTGAGATTCGCCATATTAATCCCTGTCCTCTCTGTTGGTATCAGCGCATCTTTGCCTATCCGAATGCCATCTTGATTGGGCTGACTATCTGGCAGCGGGATCGTCGAGCTTGGCTCTATGTGGCTGTCTTGGCCTTGGGTCAAGCGGCAGTAGCGCTTTACCATGTAATGTTACAGGCTGGCGTGCCAGGGATTGCCGCTAGCTGTTCGACTAACATCGCCACGACTTGCGCCAAAGCCTACCCTGTTTTGGGCCCGCTAACGCTACCGCAGCTTTCACTTATCGCCAGTTTA
>CAZQGJ010000067.1:0-2137 GCA_964592905.1 uncultured Candidatus Saccharibacteria bacterium
TATTCCTGCTCTAGGCGAGAGCTGGGACGGTTTGCGAACAAAGCGTTTTGCCGGTGAAGAGGCGACAGATCAAGAGCGCATTGAGAAGCTACTAACTCTAATGAAGGATAAAAAAGATAACGAGAGAGCAATGCTCTGGCGTGAAGCAATTGCTGTAGCCAGAAATGGTCAAGTTCTTTTTTCAGAAGAGGTTGAGGGAGCCAAAGGTGAAGTGCAGGCGTCTTTTGATCCTACTAAGTATAAACCCGGCATATGGGTTTGTAGCATCTGGTACTTTCCAGAGCTTAACAAAAACTTCTTTGATATGACAGAAAAAGAACAGGAATACGTTGAGATTTCTTGGCATAGGCTATTCAAGAGCACTCGTAACTATTTTGAGAAGCATTTATAACTTATTGCGAGTCTACGTCTGGCTCGTATTAAAATAGGAACTTATGACCAAAGCTTAAATCAGAAAGAAATTCGCTTCATTGTCTTACTAATCACTTCTGTCTCGGTGATATTAGTAGTATCAATGATTTCATTTTGTACAAAATCTATACTGCTTATCAGGTCGCTTTGGGCCAAGGCTTTTTCGAGCTTCTCGACCGAGTTAAGTTTTCGGTGATTTAGACGAGATTCATTAGCCACGCGCGCCTTCAGAGTCTCTAAACTAGCCGTTAACTGGATAAAGCGTATCTCGCCATTATTGTTAGTGACGGTTTGTAAAAGTTTCTGAATAAACTGATCATCGACACCTTTTTCATAAACAAAGGTCATGATTAGACCGGGTACCGAAGCCTGAGCCGCCGCTTCTATGATATCGAGCCGAATCTTTTCTAGAGCAGTATGAAACTCAGGCGAACCAAAAGGCAAGATTTTTATCAGCAGGTCAACGGTCAAGTGGTTGTGCAGTAAAGGGTAGCCGGTAGTCTCAGAGATCGCCTGAGCGATCGTTAGTTTGCCAACTGCCGGTGGACCGTAGATAAAGATAAGTTTCATTTCATTAATATATCGAATGTTTAATCTTACGAATACCCCGCTCTCAATCATTGGCGCGAAATAATCTAGGTAAAAACGATCAAGAAAGTATAAAAAGACCGACCTAGCGTGTGCCAGGTCGGCTTGAGAGTGAGAGACCCTGAATAGAATCTCTTTAGTTCGCAACTGCTCCAGAACGGACAAGTTTCTGGAAGAGCTCAAAGAAGTAGCGTGTCTTTGGAGTGACGTTCGCGGGAAGTGTTGAAGTGCAGGGAATCGCATGCACCGGCATGTTGCGAGCCACTCCATTGGGCAAGAGCTCGCTATCGATCCATTCCCGTGCTGGCGTCAACCTAAGATCTACCCAGAGATAGAGGCAGATCTCAAGACTGTCATTTTCGGCGAACACTCCGGCGTAAAACGGTTTTTCCCTATGCACTCCCAAGGCTGGATTGACGAAGATCAGCCCCTCTACGTGCTTCGTTGTTAACATTTGGACATCTAGCCCAAACCCACGACTGAGTTGATACCCTTCTTGTCTCGCGAAAGCATGCAAGTGAGGCTCGGCCGCCTGGATACCTGACTTCACCTCTGTACTCATCGACGTGTGGAACACATCGAGAGTGCGATTAGAGGGCTTGTGAGCGATCTCTTCAAACAGTTCGCGGACGCAAGCAGCTATCAGGCTATCATCGTGACTATCGGCAGCTCCTCCTGGGACCGAGATCAGCCCAGGCATCTGTGGATGCCCAGTGTCGAACTGTCCGAGCAAGATGCTCGGCGGCCCGTCTAAGCCGCTTATGATAAGCGCCGCACAGGCGCTAATTCTCAGGTAACCGTCCGGGTTGAGGCAAACTTTATGCTCTGCCTGAGTGAATGACTCGGGAAAAGCACTTGGTGGGTTGTTGAACGCTCTCTCTCTCTCGACTGATGTATATTGAGAGAGGGTTGGGATGTTGAGCATCCCAATTTCTGGATCAAACCAGATAGTCCCTGGGCCAGGTAGCAGATACTTAGCCATCGCTTTGATAGTCCGCTAAGTTGATCGTGGCACTATTGCCCGTATCGTCTTAGATGTGGGAATTATAGCAGCTTGCTTCGAAGTTGTCAACCTGTTAAGCTCTAGGTGAGTTCTATACTTAATGCGCCAGCCTAGATACAATACTGTGTCTAGAAA
>CAZQGJ010000068.1:0-2136 GCA_964592905.1 uncultured Candidatus Saccharibacteria bacterium
TTAGAGTTTATTAACTCCAAACGCGAAGCTGGCAAGATTACCAACGCCAATATCTCGGTCGGTATCACCGATGACTTTATGCAGGCGGTCGAGAACGATCAGGATTGGGATCTGATCTTTCCCGATAGTAGCCACCCTGACTACAACGAACACTGGGACGGTTATCTACCTAATTGGCTAGCCGGCAATCGACCAACGATTAAGCACAAGACGGTCAAAGCTCGCGAGCTCTGGCATCAGATTATCGAGTCGGCCTGGGCCTCGGCCGAACCTGGACTATTCTTTATCGATCGGGCCAACAAAGCCTCGAACAGTTGGTATTACGCCCCCTTAATCTGTACTAATCCTCGTGGCGAGCAACCGCTCCAAGGCTAGTCTGTCTGTAATCTAGGCGCGATTAACTTAGCAGAGTTCGTAGCTAAGCAAGACAACGGTGAGTATCAAGTCGAGTGGCAAAAGCTAGGTGTTGCCTTGCGTTTCGCCGTCCGTTTCCTCGATAACGTTATCGATGCCACGCCATATTTCTTTGACGAGAACGAAAAGCAGCAAAAGATGGAGCGCCGCGTCGGCCTCAATACTATGGGTCTTGCCGAGATGATGATCCGCTTGGGTATTAGATACGGCTCCCTGGAATCGACTCAGTTTATTAACGAACTTTACGAATTTATCGCCACCGAGAGCTATCTAGCCAGTAGTCAGATCGCCAGCGAAAAGGGTAGTTTTGACTTTTACGAGGCCGAGAAGTTCCTTCAGTCTGGTTACATGGAGAGTCTACCGGTTAAGGTCCGCGAGACGATCGCCAGTCAAGGAATCCGCAACGTCACGATCTTGACCCAAGCCCCGAACGGCACCATCGGCACGATGGTTGGCACCTCGACCGGCATCGAACCGTTTTATAGCTGGACCTACTTCCGTAAAAGCCGATTAGGTGTTCACGAGGAAAACGTCGCCATCGTCGAAGAGTGGCGTCAGGCCAATCCTAATCAGGAGCTACCGGACTACTTCGTGACGGCGATGGATCTCTCACCCGAAGAGCACGTCAATGTCTTGGCCGCCTGTCAACGCTGGGTTGATTCGGCCATCTCAAAGACAAGTAATGTCCCGAACAACTACACCGTCGAGCAAACCGCTGACCTCTACATGCTGATGTATAAACTCGGTTGTAAGGGTGGCACCATCTACCGCGACGGCTCGCGTAACGAACAGGTCTTATCGCTCAAAGAGACCGATCATACCGTACCGCACACCGAGGAGGCGGGACAGGTAATTCCTCGCAATCGCCCCGAGGTAATGCAAGGGCAAACCTATCGAGTCAGAACTAGTTATGGCAATCTTTATATCACCGTCAACGAGGATAGTAACGGTCAACCGTTCGAGATCTTTGCTCAAATCGGCAAGGCGGGTGGCTTCTTCGCTGGACAGGTCGAGGCGATTAGTCGCTTAGCCAGTTTAGCCTTGCGTTCAGGTATCGAAGTTCACGAGCTGATTGCTCAACTCAAAGGCATTCGAGGCCCACAAGTTAGCTGGAGCGAGGGCAACATGGTCTTATCGTTACCAGATGCGATCGGTCAGATTTTGGAACGCCATCTGGGGGCCAAGACGGGTGTCGCCACGGCCGAGAGCAAGCCAACACCGGTCGCCATCGACACCTTGAGTGCTACGGCCAAAAAAACCGAACGCTCGATCGCAGATTACGGCGAGGCGCCGATCTGTCCGAGCTGTGGCTCGGGCCTGATGCCAGCCGAGGGCTGTCTGACCTGTCAGAGCTGCGGCTGGAGTAAGTGCACCTAACGGCGTGTCGTTGAGGCTCGCTTGCCTTAAAAGCCTCAACGGCTAAACCGATTCAACTGCTAGATCCGGCTTGGTTTGGCTTGGTCTAGCAGTTGTTGTAACTCTATGTTAGGATTGTGCCTATGCCTACTAAGCTTGCTCAACCATATCTTAAAAGCAGTCGACTCAATCTGACCGAACTGACCGCCGAAAGCTTGATCGATCAACTGATTATTATCGACGAACCGGTCACCTTAACTAAGCTGACCGAATACAAACGCCGCTTAGCCTCGGTCTATCCAGAGGTCAAGGTTGGACTTCGTTATAGCTCGAGCTTAGCTGCCAAACTCTACTCACCAGGCTTTG
>CAZQGJ010000069.1:0-2100 GCA_964592905.1 uncultured Candidatus Saccharibacteria bacterium
TAGAACTTACGAAAATCAAGCTGATGAGGGTATCACCGACGCACAGCAACGCCTGTTTGAAGATTTAACTATCGACCTAAGAAGTGAATTTAATGGCCTTGGCGGTCGACTTAAAAGTGAGCTCATTAAGTTTTCCGAAAATAAAATGAATCTTTTAATCCGCGAAACCACCCAGACGCTGGCGGCCGAACAGCCTGGCGATCGATCGGCAGTGCCAATTAAGCCAATACTTACCTACGAGCTAGACGGTCTCATCGACAAACTTAGCCCGATATCTCTTCAGAAGCTGTCTCAAGCACAGTTCAGTAATGATTTAATACAGGCCATATCCAGTCTCACAGATATGATTTTTTCTGCCAGCCTCACCCCAATGCCCGAGGATAGCTCGAGCTTTACGGTTGAGTTATGTCAAAAAATTATCGAGCTAGCTAGCGGTGAGCTTGATAGTCTTAGTCGAAAGGTGCAAGAGAAGCACGACGCCTTAATAGTCAAACGCGGCTTGAGCGAGCCAGATCATAAAAAAACACAGGCCGTAATCGAAGCGATCGATCGCGCTAAAACGCTTCCAGCTAAGGCGCTTCTCGATTGCTTAGAAGCTATGGATATTAAGGCTGCCACTCAACCAACATTGCCCGTCGAAGAAGAGTTAGTCGAATTACAGCGCGCCATCAAAGACAGCAAGCTTGATCCGTCGACTAGACTGACTAATACCAGAGCCGAGATCGATAAGCTTGTTCGCAATTTTCAAATTACCCAAGCCCAGCTCCAGCCGAAAAATACAGCCGCTTCTAAATAGGTTATAATAAAGATATGAGTGAAAGATTATTACGACCCCTTGATCAGACTCCTGGCGGCATTCCCCGCCCAGAGCCGGTCAGATTGAATACAGCCGAGGTTATTAAGCCGATAGTTACCAAGGACTCACCTGCAGAGGTAACGCTGATCGAGACCCGTCGGGCTGGCCTGTCCTACTCACATCCTAGTACGATACTCATCCGTTATCGCGATCTCTTTGCCGGTAGCTCTTTTCGCGTTGGTAATGCAGACCTGGCTGCTATAGCGCGAGACACTGATTCTATTGTCAATGAATCCGGCTACAGCCACTTAGGTGTACTATCGGTGTTGAGTCAACATGACCCTGGCGTCGAGACCAATCCTGTTGATCAAGGCGTAGTTAACAGAAATATTGGCGATATAAATAAGGAATTGATCGAAGAGTATGGTACCGACCGCCAACGGCCGATAAATGAGGCCTATCTAGCTGCAGCCATCAGAGATATCATGGTCGACGGCTATAATAAAGCCAGGATCGAAGGCGAAATACAAACAGTCTTGAATCGGATCAATGTTGCCTCTAGACAAACAAATACACAGCAAATTAGACAGGTCGGCGGAAACAATTCTCAAACTGGACCATTGGCAGAAGCATACGCGAATAGAGAGATTAGCACTAGAGAGACCCATCTCGCCATCCTTAAGGCCAATTTTGACCAGAGCGCTAATCATTTAAATATCCTGAACGACAAACTGTCCTGGACAACAGATGCATACAAGCGCTATGAAGTAGTACCAATCAAAGAGCCGGGTAAAGCCAACGATGCATCCGCACCGATAATCGGCTACAAGCTAGAGGAGCGTCCCGAGAAGGGAAGATTGACCTTTGAACTTCTTACTCCTGAACTCCAGGCCGAGATTAATCAAAGAGCCCTTGCCCTTGAGTCTAAAGACGAGGGTGGCGCGATTAAGCGCGCCGCAATCATTAAAGCGCTTCAATCGCGCGAGGGCAGTATTGGTGGCGTCATCCCTGGCAAAGAAAGAAGCTTTTACTACGCCTATATCCAACTCGTGGCGCTCCATCAGCGCAGGCTAACTGACCCTGACGATTGGTCAGAGGCTGACGCGATTATCATTAGCGAGTTAGAGAAATTATTCAACGAATCGATCATTCCCTTTACACCAGAGGTTAGAGGCTCGGCGGAAACATCTGGTATTAGACAGATTAGAGAGAATACTTTTAGCATGGTTAAGAACGGGTTGTCGAATCGCCTCGAGATCAACAATGGCAAAGCGATTCTTATTAAGCCAGCAGATACCACGAAG
>CAZQGJ010000070.1:0-2076 GCA_964592905.1 uncultured Candidatus Saccharibacteria bacterium
TGGCACAGGCGATACCGACCTCATCAAGATAGAGAATAAGCGCCTCGCCCTCGATGTCTAAAATAGAAACATTCAAATTGTTAGGCAATCGTTGTGACAAAGAGCCATTTAAGCGCACCTTAGCGATGCGACGCTCTAACTCCTGCCAAAACCAGTTGCGCAGTTCAGTCAGCCGTCGATTTTCAGTCTGTCGCTCGGCCTCAATCAGTTCAAAGGCCTTGGCAAAGCCAACAATGGCTGCCAAGTTCTCGGTTCCCGAACGCAAACCTTTCTCTTGACCGCCGCCAAAGACAATCGACTTAATCTTGACGCCCTGACGAACATAAAGCAGGCCCACTCCTTTGGGGCCATAGATCTTGGAGCCGTTAATCGTCATCAGGTCGACACCGAGCTGATTAACCTTTAAATCCAGGGCGCCGGCCGCCTGACAGGCATCGGTATGAAGATAGATCCGTTGCTTCAAACCCTGTTCGGCCGTATATTTCTTGAGTAAAGCCGAGATCTCGGCAACCGGTTGCAGAGTTCCGATCTCGTTATTGGCTAGCATAATCGAAACTAAGAGCGTATTAGGTCGCAAGGCGACTGTCACCGAGGCAAGCTCAACGATACCCTCGGCATTAACCGGTAGGTAAGTCACCGGACAACCTTGTTTTTCTAAGTACTGAAAGACATGCAACACCGCGTGATGTTCGATGGCCGAGGTAATGAAATGCGGCAGTTCTGATAGTGGAGCTGCGTTCTGAGCGGTTTGTCCCTGACGGGCTAAGTCTACCTTGGCCTGCCAACTCTGCTGCTCTTGCCAGGCCCGCCAGACGCCCAAAATGGCTAAGTTGTCACTCTCCGTACCCGAACCGGTGAAAATTAGTTCTGAACTCTCGGCGCCAATCAGACGGGCTAAGGTAGCGCGGGACTGATCGAGAGCTTGCTTAGCCACTCGACCATGGCGATAAAGAGAGCTAGGGTTGCCAAAGCGCTGCTCAAAATACGGCTCCATGGCCGCTCTGACACGAGGATCAAGGTAGGTGGTCGCTGCGTGATCGAGATAAACATCGCGCCACGGCCCTGACTGGTTAGGATTAGTAGTTGTTGGTTCAAGCTCTGACATTATATCCTCTTAGGCCGGTAACATATCGCTTAACTTAACACCACTTAAGAGCTGGCGCAACTGGCGATTAACCTGTTTGAGGGTTTGACTGGCTAAACAAACCGATTCAGCTGGGCAGTACCGATCGTCAGCACAATCGACTATCGCTACTCGACCCTGAAAGGCCTCGATAATCTCGAGTAACGTCACCTCGTTGGCCGGAATAGCAATCTTGTAGCCACCACCGACACCCTCTTTACTCTGAACTAAGCCGGCTAGCTTAAGCTCGAGGGCAATCTTCTTTAAAAAGGCATAGGGCAGATTAAAGTCATCGCTAATCTTGGTCAACGACCAATGATCACGGGGACGACTGGCCAAAACGGCCAGAAATAAGATCGCATAATCCTCTTGCTTAGTAATTTTCATCGCATTACACACCTTACTAATATCTGTTTAGTATCAGTTTAAGCTGTTATTTTTATCATGTCAAATTAATTGGCTTTAGAGACCAAAACGACCGCAGAGAGGCGGTCGCTTGAGTTAACGGTCATTGCGGTTCTAAAAAGTTATTCGATCTGGTCGGTCGGGCAGTAGACGCCGTACATTCGTTGATGAAGCTCGGGATAGCTCTCTTTGAAGCGCTGTATTTCGCCTGACTGGCCAAGCTGAACAACGCAATCGGAACGCCAAGTTCCCCAAGCTCCCCAAGCTCGATGCATCTGACTAGGCCAACGCCACATCACAATCAAGAGGAAGGCGAGAATCAAGGCCAAACAGAGATTTAAGCCATGACGGATCAAGGCCGAGCGATGGCCAGTCACTAAACGTAAGCCCAGCACAATCATAAAGGCGCCTAGGTAGTAGTTAAGCAAAAGATACGGGCCCTGGAAAACATCGCTATAGCCAAGTTGATCGATTAGCCACAGACTACCCAAGGCGATAGCGAACAGGGGCAAGAAACTATGCCGGTGACTCATGAACGATCCTGAAGA
>CAZQGJ010000071.1:0-2058 GCA_964592905.1 uncultured Candidatus Saccharibacteria bacterium
CCAACGTAGGTGGCAAAGAGGCCGGAACGGGCAGCTCTTGCGAGACGGGCTCTACGGAACGTGCGATCAGCAGCCTCTATGCGATCGTAATAAGTATTTTCCGCGGTAATCTCTGCTTGTTGGTATCTCTGTTCGAATTCATCTTGGCCGATTCTGGCAATGACTTCTCTCTGTAAGGCGTCAGTGGTCAGCAGTAGATTGAGTTTATCTCGGTTAATGGTAGTTGTGCCCGAGACTTCAGTTGAGCCGTCTTCCCTTCTTGTCTGACCATACCGGACTAACCCGATATTGTCTTCTTCGGAAATTTCCACAGCGACCCGAGCTTGAGCGATTTGCGCAATAGCCTGATTTTGCCAGTCTTGATCCTGTTTTTCGCTATCTGTAGCATCGAGCGATTGGGCCAATCTTTCGGTGGTTACCAAAGCCGAAATTGGCTGATAAGAGCTTTGGGTAAAGTCGGTTTGGCCAACAATTCTGGCTAGGCCATTTTCTATGATATTTTGGGGCCTGACGGGAGCGGTGATTTGATAGCCAATTTCTTCTTCGCGCTGTTTTAAATAACGATCTTTGTTTTCTTTTGACCAACGGCGAATACCTGCAAAGACGCCACCGGAAATACCGCCAATAATAGGAACAAGACTGATCGGGATTCTGGCGGCATAGGCCTCAACAGCTGTGGCCATACCAATAGTTAAGGGGTTGATGAGAACTGAACGGGTTCTTGAACCTTGCGTCCAGTCGATAAGACGATCTGCAAGGTCTCTTCTTTCGGCAGTACTCATCGCTCCTTGGACTTGACCAAGACAGAGCTCAAGATCAATATCAATATCATTGAGTCTGGCTTGATGCGCAAGGTAAGCTTCCCGCGCTGCACGGGCTATAAGCTCTAAATCGCTGCCGACTGTAGATCTGCCGAAAAGTGGTCGCTGGCCTAGGTCGTTTCCGGCAAATTCAGCTCTTAAATCATTTGATAAATTTCGAACTTGATTTCTAAGTTGGTCATCACTAATGGCGCCTCGAGTATACTCGGCTACTGTATTTCTGGCGCGAGACAAAATTTCTCTTTGGGTATCAGTAACGGCTGTTTCTTCGGTTAAGAGGGTCAGGTTATCTCGCGTTTGTGAACCTTCGGTTATGCTGGTTTTATGCGCCAGGGCTTCGGCCTCTGGCTCTTCGTTGGCGCGGAGCTGGTTGATTTGCTCTCGAGCAATGTTTAGGGTGGCACTGTCGGTTACAAAATCCTGATTCTCATCATGGAAAAGCGCCAAACGTGCCCGATCTTGCAAATGTTGGTATGTTTCAGTTAACCCATGCCACATTCGTCCCCAAAAATTGCGCTCGGCGGCACGGGCAATGGTGGCTCTGTCGGAATGAATCTCGCGGTTTTGGCGGCGAGACTGGTCGGTTTCCGTCACGAACTGACCTTGAGCCTCAATTTTTAGAGTCTCACCGTCGATATTTGTTTGAAACCAACGCGGTCTGGCTTCTATTAAATTTGGCATAATTACTTTCCTATATGTAGGTTTCTAAATTCTTCTTGCGCTTTTTCGAAAATTAAGTTAATGTCGGGAATATTATTGTTTAAATAAGCGGTTAAAACTTGTTCTGAAGCGTTGTCTGCCAGGAGGGATTTAAATTCGGCGATTTTATCCTCGGGAAGATTATTAATAGCGGCCAGAGTTAACTTAGCCTCTAGTCTCTTTTCGAGCTGATCAATCATTTGTTCGCGAACGTCCGGCGGGGTAAGTTCCACGCCGGATTGTTTGAGTAAATCGTTGATGAATACCCGAACTTGATGTCTCATAGTTTTGTAAACTTTGGTTGTTTACTATATACTAATGTTTTTAATTTGTCAAGTACTATGGGACTATCTCTAAGTGTATCTTTTTAGATCTATAGTAAAAGCGAATCAACTCAATCGGGTACTAATGGGAGCCTGCTGATCCAGATAAAAGGAGTTGTTTTGTCTTTATCGAGCCATATCTCAATCAATCAACTTTAAATCTTTTATCCTTTTAAAATGATTTAAGTTTCTGGTCACAAGAATTAGATTATTCA
>CAZQGJ010000072.1:0-1557 GCA_964592905.1 uncultured Candidatus Saccharibacteria bacterium
ACGATGACTGTATCGCCAACCTTGAGGCTAGATTTTTGACCATCTTTAAAGGCATAGCGATCAAAAAAGATCTTTTCGCCGATCGCCCCAAGACTGTTGGTTTCCTCGACGATCAGCTCACTTGGTAGCTGCCAATAATCGGCGGTTGCAGACGTGGCCGACGTGGCAGAGGCGGTAGTCGCGGCAACTGTAGCCGATGGCGTCGTCGATTCTGTTTCGAGCTCAGGATTGGTCAGGCCGTTAATCTCGACCACGCGAGGCTTCAAGAGTGGCTCGCCAGCGCTTTTTTTGGTGCGAGTGATGAACGTTTCGTTAATCGGTGCGGTAGTCTTGAGTTTTTTAGCCATGACCCTCCTTGTGAACTGATGGTTGATTTTTACGACTGCCTGTCTGATCCTGATTAGTCAAATCACTGACGGCAGCCTGCAGTGATTGAATGTCGGTAAACTGTCGATAGACCGAGGCGAAACGAATGTAGGCGACGCCATCAAGCGTTTGGAGCGCTTGCATCACCATCTCGCCGATCTCGACCGATTGGACCTCGCTATGTCCGGCTTGATTAAGACGCTGCTCAATATTGAAGACGATCGCTTCAAGATTGGTTAGGCAGACTGGTCTTTTTTCGCAGGCCTTACGGAGTCCTTCGGTCAATTTATCCCTCGAGAACGGTTCGCGCCGACCATCGCGCTTAATGACGCTAATCTTGGGCATCTCGATCCGTTCGTAAGTTGTAAAACGACCCTGGCAGCTCAAACACTCGCGTCGACGGCGAATGTTGTTATCGCTTTCGCGTGAATCAATGACCTGTGTCACTTGATCACAGCTTGGACAGCGCATCGTCCCTCCTTGTGAGATTGAGTTGTCCTCCGCCCCTTCCTTATCCGGATGACGAAAGGTACTGTCGAGGAAATTTAATCCTCAGTTAATAATTTAGCACAACCAGTAGTGTCTAACGATTGCCGTCAACCACAATAACAGGTTCAAGTTAGGGCTCAATCGACGGTTATGCACACGGCCGTCCAAACGGCCGAATCACGCATACACTAGATGTAGTTAGGCAAAAAGTGGAAAACCCCTCTATATTGTAGGTCGGACAAAAAGCCAAGAGCCGGTCCACTGACCGGCTCTAAAGCTCATGACTAATCACCTGGCTGGTGCGATCGCCAGTCAATAATAAATCTAAACTTTATTTTAACTTTCGACGAATAAAGGCTGGAACATCGAGCTCATCATCATTCTTGTCCTCGGCTGTAGAATCGTTGACTGGGCTAAAGCCAAAGCTACCAAAGCTATTGTTCGGAGTATTGATTGGCTTCTCTGCCTCTTTCTTTTTACCACCCTCGCCCTCTTCAAAACCAGTGGCGATAACAGTGACTTTAATCTCGCCAGACATGGCTTCGTCGACAGTTGAGCCAAAGATAATATTGGCATCAGGATCGGCCGCTTCGGTAATCGTATTAGCTGCTTCGGTAACTTCGTAAAGGGCCATATCTGGTCCACCAGTGATGTTAAAGAGGATACCCTTGGCGCCAATGATTGAGAGCTCGAGCAATGGGG
>CAZQGJ010000073.1:0-1527 GCA_964592905.1 uncultured Candidatus Saccharibacteria bacterium
GGCAGTGGCTCTGGGCGCTGCTATCCAAGGCGGTGTCTTGGCCGGTGAGGTTAAGGATGTCCTATTACTCGATGTGACTCCGCTATCCCTGGGTATCGAAACACTGGGTGGTGTGATGACTAAATTGATCGAGCGCAACACTACTATTCCAACCTCGAAGTCGCAGATCTTTTCAACCGCCGCCGATCAGCAGCCACAGGTCGAGATTCATGTCTTACAAGGCGAGCGCGAGTTTGCCAACGATAACCGCACCCTTGGTCGCTTTAGTCTCGACGGTATTCCACCCGCACCGCGTGGTGTGCCGCAGATCGAAGTCACCTTTGATATCGATGCTAACGGCATCTTGAGCGTGAAGGCGATGGATAAAGGCACTAACAAAGAGCAGAAAATCACCATCACGGCCAATACCAGTCTATCCGAGGCCGAGATCGAGGCGATGCGCAAAAGTGCCGAAGAGAACGCCGAAGCCGATAAGATTAAAAAAGAGTTAGTCGAGGCTAAAAATCTCGCCGATAACCTAATTTATAACACTGAAAAGGCGATGACCGAGGCCGGTGAGAAGCTGTCAGCCGACGATAAGAAGCCAGTCGAAGAGGCGATCGCCTCGCTACGAGAGAGTTTGAGCTCTGACGAGATAGCCAAGATCGAAGCCAGTCAAAAAGTTTTGATCGAAGCCTCCGCCGCGATGAGCACTAAGCTCTATCAGGCTCCAGAGAGTTCGTCTGACGAAACGGCCAACACGGCTGAAACTGCTGAAACAGCCACACCAGCCGCTGACGCGACCGGTTCAACCGATTCGACCGAAACTGAATCAACGGAAAAAGCTAGCTAATCAGTCATAGCTTTGAACCGATTTCTCTTGCCGCTAGCTCTGGTCGCTCTCTCGACAATCGTGATATTAGCGATTAGACAGCCGAGCGATCAACTAGCGGTGAGTCCGGCAGCCGTCTTGCAGACGGCACAAGATCTGACGCCTACCCCAGTCAACCCATCGTCTCCGGAAAGCGATACTACTATTATCGCTAGTCCAGCCGTCAAGCCTGAGTTTGCGGCTCGACTAGTAGAGGCTAAAGCCAAAGCCAAGATCTGGCAATCTGATGCTCGACTCAAAGCCATCGTCGTCTCGTTTAAGAGTGATGAAGAGCTTAAAAACGCCAAAGAAAATTTTGTCTTTGGCAGTAGTCGCGATCTTTACAACTGGTGGACAATGGCTTATTCTGGTGAGCATGCGCAGACAGTGCGTGCCTTGGTACCCCGAGAGGATCTTTTGGGCACCACTTTGGCTGATATTCCCGATGAGCATCTGTTAAGCGATTATCAACAGGCTCATCAGTTAATAAGGGCTAAGTTTGGACAAAAGTTGCCCCAGCAAGCCACAGTCTCGGCCAAGTTGATGGTCGGACCGCCTCAGGATTTTCTTTGGTGGACATTAACCTATCAGGGGACAGAGGGCGTTCAAACATATCGATTCAATCCAAAAACTTTAGAGTTAACTGAACTATGAGCGATTTTTATCAAGTTTTAGGC